>CALMAV010000300.1 GCA_937859895.1 uncultured Bryobacterales bacterium
GATCCTTCAGCAAAACTCAGTTCAAAGAGGGTGGGTGTATAGAGTTCATCCAGTTCGCGCGCAGAAGGACTGACCTTCAAGGACGAGTAGGCGGTATCGCTGGCACTCAGCATGATGCATGGACTGCAGAACGGCCAAAATCTTTAGCTTTCGGCCAGCCCAAAGTAGAATACCAAAGTGGCCGGAAAACCTGCACTCACAACCATAAAACCAGCAAGGGTTTTTGGCCAGGCTCGGCGAAAACCTACGATGGCTCTCCGCGTAGCCCTTTACGCTCGCGTCTCCACGCATGATCAGCAAACCTTGCCACTTCAATTGCGGGCCATGAAAGAGTACATCAAACAGAGAGGGTGGTCCGTTGTTGAGGAAGTAAGAGAGATAGGATCTGGATCCTTGCAGAGGCCGAAACGCGAACAGTTGATGAAGATGGCTCGGCAGAAAACGATAGACGTCATCCTGGTATGGCGTTTGGATCGTTGGGGCCGCTCGGTTGCCGATTTAGCCGTCAACCTGAAGGAGCTCAATGAACTCGGAATCGCTTTTGTTTCCTTAACAGAAGCTCTCGATCTCACCACGCCAAGTGGTCGTGCCATGGCGGGATTATTGGCAGTCTTCGCTGAGTTTGAAAGAGAGATCTTACGTGAAAGAGTAATGGCAGGACTGGCACAAGCACGGACCGAGGGCATCCAATTAGGTCGACCCCGCACTGCTTTCCGTCTTCAAAGGCAAATCCGAGAGCTATACGGTCAGGGTCTGAGTAAAGCTGCCATAGCTCGCCAGCTAAACGTTGGCCGAACCTCGGTCCGGCGGATATTAGCGATCAAGGAAGAGGTTGACGCTGCCACGAAAGGCCGAAAGCCTGAACATTAAGCTCTATGGCGTCTCATTGCAGTAATCGTTCTCGCCGGTGACATCGGACAGACTAGATCCTCTGCCATTGGCAACCAAGCTCGGATGTAAGGGGGGTGTCCTGGCGTTTATTGTGGCTTTTCCAGGCCGTACTTGACTTCATTGCGTACTGCGCACAGTGTCACTCTGCCCTGACGTGCGGAAAGTAGCGCCACAAGGACGACATGCCGACTATCCGTCAACCTGGATTTTAAATTGCTCTACACTTGCCTTACGTCGGACCTATCATTGCGTGAACCAGAGTCTGGATTTCCACTGTTAAGCACGAACAGCGATTGGGCTGCCAACGTAAGACTGTAAAAGATGAAGAAAACAACGCTAGATCCTGTCTCCTCAGAGCTGATCGACTCAGTTCGAAAGTTTGTCTCCGCGTGGTCTGCCGGTCTTATAGCTCGCCGACGACCCAGTGGCCCTATATACCACTACTGCGATGCGACTGCGCTCTTGAACATCTTTAGAACAAGATCGTTATGGGCAACCGGAACGCGTTATCTAAATGATCAATCGGAACTGACGGCTTTGCTGGATAGACTGCCCGAGATGACACGGATGCACGAAGCCACTCCCAGTGGCCGGGCTACCCGTGAGCTTTCGAATGTTATCCGAACGTGGGGATCAAAAATTTTTGCTAATGCGATAGGGGCGGAGATTTTCGTCGCTTGTCTCTCTCAAAATGGAGACGTGCTCAGCCAATGGCGGGCGTATGCCGACGACGGTCACGGATTTGCCATTGGATTCGATTGCACGCAACTCGCCACGCTAAGTAGCTCGGAAGTTGGAGCTTGCGAACTGAAACGAATTTTATATGGCGGCATGGAGGAACAACAACTCTTAGATCAGCTGTTTCTGGGGTTTGCAGAGAGAATTCAGCCTTACCTGGATCAGCTTGATAGTACCGGTTGGACTTCGGATCACGGAGACCAAATTTTGCGCGAGTGGCTAAGCGTCCGCATGTCCGAATGCTTGGGAGAACTCACCATGGAGTGCAAACACTCCTCCTTCGCTGAAGAACAGGAATGGCGTATCTATGCCGCCCCATCGCAAATGCAATTTCGGGTTTCGGGTGGCCGAATCGTGCCATTTAAACAAATCGATATGTCATCTGCAACGAATCCGAATTTGATGCCGATAACCAGAATTGTAGTTGGTCCCAAGGCAGATTGGAGAGCTACCGAGCGGGTTCTTATGTACATAGCCGACCAATATGGGTATGGCCACTCAGGTCTTAACCTTACACGATCTAGCGCACCATATAGGTAAGAGCTCGCTTCAAAGAGTTGGATAGGCGATTAAATCTTCTGGTCGCCAAGGTTTGATTTATCTGCAATCCACTTTGCCGTAAAACGCGCGACCCGTAGATGTGCAACCCGCCGTTTACTTGTGTGTGACTGCGCAGTATTTAGTACCGCCTAGTCCAGGCCGCAAGGCGTAGTGCATAACCGTTCATTTAAGCAACGACCTGCTGACAACCATGAGCCGGCTCGGAAACCCTTCGCGACTACCCGCGGTAACAGCTCGGTCAGGTCTCGGAGGCTGCTCCGGGTCGAACGACTTTATGCCTGCGGAACCGTTATTCCAGCTTGCAACGCACTGCGGCAATTTGGACATACTGTAGCCTTCGCGTGAATACGCTTGCGGCAGGCGGGACAGGTTTTTCCGCTGGCAGTGGCGGCGATGAGACAGGCCAAACCACCGAGAATGACAATCCCGACCAATCCAGCAACTGTGCCTGCGAAGACGGACGCTAGGGCACCCAGCATGCTCATTGCGCCTGCCAGAATGGCAAAGCCGAACTTGGATGCTCCGCTACCTTTTGCGAATGAAGCGGCGACGAGCGGAGACACGATAAAGATCAGGAGAACTTCAAGAAGGGCTTCCATTGCGAAACAGGCAGGATATCTCATTGCTGGTAGCCGACTCATTGGGGACATTCTAACTAGTCACGACTGCTAGACATTTGCGTTGCATAAAGGACGTTGTTATGCACGATGACCCCGTGTGTTGCAAATTGCTGGTTTAAACAACCTTTGTAGATGCTGCTGGACTACAGCGGTTCTAAAATTCCGCTATCCACCTTCCAAGTGGCCGACAACACTTGAACTAATCTATGTGAATAGTGAACGCTCTTGGTCATGGATTCAAGCATGCGATCTTCCTAATCATTAGCTGCCTAGGTGTAGCCCTTCTCTGCGGAACTGCGTTCAATGCCTTTGAGAACTGGAATCTAAACCGGCTTCATCCAGCACCTGGACAGATCTACGCGGTCAGCTCTTACGCTATGCATCTTTACTGCATCGGGAAGGGCTCTCCGACCGTTGTTTTGGAGAGTGGTTTAGGAAATGACTGGCTAATCTGGCAGAAGATTCAATCGAAGATCGCTGCAAGCAGTCGTGTGTGCTCATACGATCGAGCTGGCCTTGGTTGGAGCGCACCACGTCTGGGATCAAGGGGAGCACCGGTCATAGCCAAGCAATTAGAGGCGCTGCTAAAGCAAGCAGGAATCAACGACGAACTTATACTGGTTGGCCACTCGGCTGGAGGTCTTTACGTCAGAGCATTTGCCGGGCTGTTTCCCCAACGTGTGGCCGGCCTTGTTTTCGTAGAAGCATCAAGTCCGGAAGCATTTCATGCCTCTCCTAGTCGACCTCGGCAACAATTAATTGCGGAGCGGCATCGAGAAGCTCCGTGGCTCTTCGCTAAGGTCGCAACGGGGCTGGCCCGTCTTACCGACGATTACTGCAATCCGAATACCAGTCAGCGTATTCCGGCTGTCCAAGATTTGGCCCGAGCTGAAGACTGCCGGCCACGGTATATGAATAGTTGGCTAGGAGAGTGGGACGAATTTGAGTCCTCGGCAGAGGAGGTTTTCAAGATGCCCTGCTGCAGTTCGACACCGCTTGTCATTGTGTCCAGAGATCCAGGCCCAACCAAGCGAAGCACCGATGCAATGAGAAATCAGCAGACTTGGGACGATATTCAAGAAGGACTTAAACGTTTGTCTACACGGAGTATGAGGATCATTGCCCGAGACAGTCAGCACTACGTCATGGTTGACAGACCTGACGTCGTTATTACAGCCGTTGAGATTGTCGAGGCGGAGATTACTAATAGAGCGAAACGCATCCAGCCTGGTCAGACAGTTTGGCGTTAGTCGCAGCAGTGAATTCGGTCCACTTTGGAGCTTTCGTCAATTGCAATGAGAGCGACTTGTTAGAAGCTACAGGCCATTGTCGCTGCACCTTACCTGGTCGCGATAAAACACTCAGAAGTGCCGTCGTTATCCGCGGTGCAGGAGAATCCGACCACGTTTTCATCTCTCCCAATAAACGCACTTCCGCTATCTTGCCCAATAAACCTAACCTTTTTGACACTAACGACGAAGCCGCTGCTACTTGCCCTTGCCACAGCAGGGTGCAAGATGAAAAGAATCATAATAACGGCCAGAAAGGCCGAAACGGAAATGCCGGTAACCCAAAACTTCTTTCGCATACTGATTAATCGGCTGTAAGCATCAAAAACAATAGCAATATTACAAGACTTCGAACTGGTGCTTGGGCGCAAATGAACGAATGTGCTGCGATCTGACGAAGAGAACAGGTGTCAGTGGTGGAATAGTCCGATAGCGAAGCTTATTCCGTTCGTAGTATGGATTCTTTCTAAGAATCAACTAAAGTGGTCCCCAAGCCAGTTCTGTCTTAATTGCTCGTCGCTCATAATATTGCGTGCTTTGCAGCGCTGATCGCGAAGATGCGGCGGTGCACGCCATATGTCGCTAGCGAAGAGCTGACGAGCCAAGCGATCTCGGCGGAATTCAGATTATCGCAAGCACGGCGTCGCTCAGGTTGTTGCCGCACTGGACTTAAACCGCGGACTGGCTGATTGACGGGCTATTTGTACCTTATTGCAGACAGGTGGGAATCCGTTCACCTTGTGAATCGATAAACATAGACTGTGCGCAAGCCAAGCAAGCGAACTTCACCAGAAGACCGTGACCAGTTCCAACCAGCCACCGATAGCAGACTATTTAGGTACTTTGAAAAACAACCCGTTCCTCAGATGGCTTCGACAGTACTGCTCATCCTGCATGGCAAAACTGCCGCAAGCACGGCCGTCCGAACGCTTTCCTTTGCAGATCTTCTTCTTGCTCTTAGATCTGCCGTTCTTCGATTTTGCTCCCGCAATGAGAACTCCCAGACCAAGTAACGGTAAAAGTGGCATCCTTCTTTCCTTTCAATGTTTTTGAGCCATCTCAAAGGCACAGAACAGGACAACAGCAAGTAAGATGGCGAGCCTACCTACCTTCCCTGAAACAAGCTGCTTTGGAGCTTGATAATCGAGGTGAGTCGGCATTTTGTTACTCTTCCTCAAATTTTCACTCCGCGGGATGACGCGGAGATTGTCGATGCTGTTGTCTCCCCATCGAGAAAAAGGAACGCGGTGATCGATCGCATGTGTCTTGCCATCGAATCGGCTCGCATCCCCCAGATCACGACGAAGAACTGCCTGTCGTACGGCCTTGGGAATATAGCGGGAGCGGTTCGGAGGTTTGATCACAGCTATTGCTAACAGGTATGCGAACATCGCAGCAACGCCTGCTGCTTGAAAACTCGAGAGTCCGTGACTTGTAAGAAAGAGAGCAAGCACCAAGTACAATATTCCGCCAATCATGGTTCTCCGAAGCCGGAAGCGGATGTATGCACGGCGAGCCTTAAGCGCCTTAATGCGCCACCAGTGCTTTTCAAACAGCACTGACAAAAAGAGAACCACCAGCCCGGTTTCGACAAAGACAAGCATTTCTAATCCGAATGGGTCGGAACGAACTAGCTGGTTAACAACTGTCCGCTGCGCTTATGAGTTCTATCGGTAGAAAAGCAGGAAGGCGATAGGAGATCGATGACCGCTTGGCATCTCAGATTGCTCCTAACTCAGGATCAGAGTTACTACAACATAAAGGACAGTCGGTTGTACTAAAGCCCGCGAAAACACTGGAGGAAGCTCTTCGTTGCGTAGACGCTGCTTCTTGATGAAGAAGACAGAAGAGGCCATTCCCCCTGCAAACACAGCGGCTTCGACCAAGATTGCCTGGAGGGCGATGAAGGTACCTACCGCGCCCGCGATGAGGGCAAATACGACGTTACCGGTGTGAGTGTAAACTTCGTTTCTGGCGATCTGTTTCGATAATTGGTTATCCTCGGCCATGCCTAGAGCGAAGGCTGAACTGACGGCAGGAAAGATGGTGACCGCCGATCCGATTACTAATTGAACTGCGATCTGCGCGGCGAGACCTGGAAGCCATACGATGCTGAGCGCTCCGAAGGCAACGACAATGCCAGCCAGCGCAGTCAAAAGCCTTTTTCGGTGGGACTAATCAATGAGCTGGCCAGCTGCACTCTGGACCATGATGCCGGAAGAAGATAGCCAAGAAGGGGCCAAGGCCGGTCTGAATTCCAGCATTGCAAAATTCAGAGCATCGAGGGCACGGAGGCTTCGATGCTTGTCTTCGTCACTTGCCAACAACCTATTGGAATCGGGAAATCTGCACATTTCGGTAACTCTGTTCTCGTTCCAAGTTTCAGGTGCGGTTCTCGCGAGTAGGCCCTAGTTGGCTAGGGGAGGGGGCGGTACTGCGAGACCGAGCTTGACAAGGGGGCGAGCATCTTACTTCCTGCAGGGATCGTGAAATAGAATGTAGATCCCTGACCCAGCACCGACTCTGCCCAAATCCGGCCTCCCCACCGTTCGACGATCCGCTTACATGTTGCTAATCCAATGCCGCTGCCCTTGATCTCCGTTCCATGCAGGCGTTTGAAGGGTTCGAAGATATAGGCGGCGTTCTCGGCTCGGAAGCCCTGCCCGTTATCGGCAACCGACACGCGGCATTGTGTTCCCAATGGAACGGCTTCAATAAGAATCCGCAAGGGACAGTCGTTACGCCGATACTTGATCGCATTGCCGATCAGGTTTTGAAGGAGCATCGCCGTTTGGGTGCGATCTGTCTCGACACTTGGCAATTGACTGACGGTGATGGTAGCCCCACTTTCTTCTATGTGGTGCTGCAAGTTCGCGAGCGCGATTCTCAGGGGCTCGTCGAGCCATACCCAGGTAAACATCTGCGGAACGCTACCGGTTTCCGAATACGAGAGAAGGTCATTCATCAATCTGCCGAGCCGCTCCATACTTTCAATGGACTGTCGGAGCATCTCCCGTTCTTTCTCTTCGAGTTTTGCCTTGATCCGTTTCGCAAGCAACTGAGATAAGTGCAGAGCCGCATTCAGCGGGGAGCGCAGATCGTGGGCTGCGGCGTACGCGAACCGCTGCAAGTTTTCATTCGAACGCACCAGTTCGTCTGCAACGCGCTTGCGCTCGGTAATGTCCTCAATCGCAAGTAAGATCAAGTTCGTCTCGGTGGCTTCTGCCCATAACTTCCGGGCGTTGAGAAGCATCACTCGGTCGCCAAGGACGGGAAAAGTATGACGAACCTCGTAGTCATGGAACTCCTTGTTCTTCGCGAGTACTTCCTCAAGGAGGGTGCGAAGTGCTGGAATGTTCCACTGACCGTCTCCGAGATCGTAAATCAAGCAGCTTTCCGTCTGCTCACGGAAGACTCCGAAGGTGTTGTAGAAGGAGCGGCTCGCTGTTTTAACGTGCAAGGTGCTGTCGAGCACCAGTAACGGTTCATGAACCGTATCGACAATGCTCCGTGCGTACGCAAGTTCAAGCCTGTCAGCCTTAGGTCCATGCTCGGGTGCTTCTTCGGGAAGCGTGCCCGCCTTCATGTTTTCATAGCCTCAAAAACGGGTGTACTGCCTTCAAGGTCCCGGTGGTCTTCGCTCATACAGCTCCGTCCCGCTTACGTCCGTCTACTCGAATTTTCCTTTGCTGATGGCACAGCAAACGCGGCGCCTATGCCGGTCGAAAGATGCGTCCATTCAGGACTTCGGCGATTGCTTTCGGCAGTTGCAGCACCGCAGATCCTTTAACAACGTACCCATGAGCACCACGGTTCAGCACTTCCTCCATATACACGCGCGTCGCGTGGTTACTGACGATAATGATACGAGCCTCCGGAACACATTCTTGGATACGCTGCGCAGCCTCTATCCCGCCCATACGCGGCATGGAGATGTCGAGCAGTACAACGTCTGGTCGAAGCTGTTCAGTCATCTCGATAGCCGCGTAGCCGTCCGGGGCTTCGCCGACAATCTCGTAGTGCTCTTCCACGATCAACCTCAGGGTGTACCTGAGCAGCGCCTCATCTTCGGCAATTAGAACTCGCGCGGTTCGTTGGGCGGCGTTAGTTGCGTAATCGCGTACTCCGCGTAGTTGTGCTCCTGTATTCTGGTCAGCTAGGGCTGAGGTCTCAAGCTCCTCTCCCGGTTCCATAGAAAACGTGGTCTTCACTCCAGCGCTCATGCTTCTCCTGTCAGAACTTTCAACAGTGTGGTAGCGATGGCCTCGCGCATCCAGTCAAGCCATTGCACGCCCTGACTGGCCATTTAGTGGAAAGAAACGGTAAGACGTACACCGTCACTGCCTAGTATGACAGCGCTAAGTGTCGGCTTCACCGAATCGCGACTCTAAGTGCTTGTTATAGACGATAAAGTATATTATCGGCTACTAAGACCATGGCAAACGAACTCATCCTCCGCGGCGACCTGGCAACCGTTCCGGCCCTCATCACAAACGCCGGAGGGAATGCCCGGTTTGCCTATGACGAGTTTTTCAAAGCCACCATTAGCAATCTGCACACGCGGCGGGCTTACGGCCGGATCGTGGATCGTTTTCTCCATTGGGCTCATGAACGCAAGTTGGAGCTGCACCGAATTACGCCAGGCCTGGCGGGGGACTACATCAGCCAAGTGGAGGGCTCACCTCAAACCAAAAATCAAGCTATCGCGGCGCTCCGGCATTTCTTCGACGCTCTGGTACAGCGCCATGTCGCGCCGCTGAATTCATTTGCTTCCGTGCGCGGCATCAAGCACAGCGTCATGGAAGGCAAGACGCCGGAGATCACCGTTGAGCAAGCACGGAAGCTTCTTCGTTCCGTGAGTGTGTCTGATGTGGTTGGCCTACGCGATCGCGCGGTGCTCGGGGTATTGGCTTACACTGGTGCGCGCGTCGGGGCCGTCGCGCAATTGCGGCTTCTCGACTATCGCAATCTCGGCGATCAGCGAACGCTCCGCTTCCGCGAAAAAGGCGGCAAAGACCGCGAAATCCCCGTCCGGCACGATCTGGAAGGCTGGCTGCGCGAATACATCACCGCGGCAGGAATTGAAAACGACTCCCGCACATCGCCGTTATTCCGCGCTGCTGTGGGAAAAAGCAAGGCGCTCACGAATAATCGTTACGATGCGCATTCCCTTCGCCAGATGCTGAAACGAAGGTTAAAGGATGCCGGGTTGTCGGAGCTGTTCTCGCCACACTCTTTCCGTGTTGCTGTGGTCACGGATCTTCTAAAGCAGGATGTGCCGCTCGAAGACGTTCAATACCTGGCTGGCCACTCGAACCCGAAGACCACTCAAATCTATGATCGGCGGCGGCGGCGCGTTACCCGTAACATTGTCGAGCGCATCTCAATTTAGTTCAATCGCTTGGATCGTGTTACCACAACATAACCAGAACATTATGTTGTAGTAAGAGTGATGAAAATCAGACATCATGATTTGATCGTTCCGTTGAAGGATGAATGGTGGGAAGAGGCAGGAATGAGGAACTTCACTCGTACCTCCCCCTCATACATCGTTGACGCAAGAACACTCGGTAGTCAGAAAGTATGTTTGATCGCTCTTACTGATGTTGAGCCGGCGCGCCGGTTACCGGGCATTCCGATTTTCAATAGAAGCAAGTCTGTTATTTGTATCCTGCAAGGATTCGTAAGCAGCTCAGCGATACCGCCGATTAAACTTGTCAGGACAACGGGTCCGCATCCTTACAAGCTGGCAGACGGCGTGCATCGTTTCTATTGTTCATTGGCTGCGGGGTTCACACACATTCCGGCTATTAACAAAGGGTATGACCGGGAACCGGAAACGATAAATGACGAAGCCTTCTGTTGAAGTCGAACTGATAATCCGGGACGGTCTCACTTTCCAGGTTCCACTCATTATCCGGACCAGCGGAGGATGTGCACCAAAGCGGTTCCTCGAGTTTTTCACCGTTCATATCCGCAATCCGAATACCCGTGCTGCGTATGGCCGTGCTGCCGGTGCTTTTCTTCTCTGGTGCGAGGAGCACGGTTTGGCCGAGCTGCACCAGGTCCAGCCCATTCATGTCGCGGCCTATATCGAACACTTAGGACGGAAGCACTCAGCACCTACGGTCAAGCAACATCTCGCCTGTTTGCGGATGCTCTTTGACTGGCTCGTCACCGGTCAGGTCATTGCCTTCAATCCAGCGCATGCCGTACGTGGCGCGCCACTCAGTTAGCAAGGGTGCTACGGCGGTGATTACTTCGGCGGAAGCTCGCGAGCTGCTGGACAGTATGGTGGTGAACGATAACCGGATATGCTGAGCGAGATTGGATAAAGCTACCCTTTGCGGGATAGAAGCTTTGTCGGCCGCAGCTCCATCATGCTTTGTGTCCCTCCCCACTATCCGGCTGTAGAATTTAATGAATGCAGGAAAAACTCTTTTATTGGTGGGCATTTGATGGACCAGCCGTAAGGCTCTTTTGCGTACTTGGAAAAGACCTCGAAGACGCCCGCGCTCGATGCATCGAAGCCAACGTAATCGGCGAGAGCAAAGACCGTGGGGAAAATATCAAGCGCATCATTTCAACCAACGAGCCGAGCATGAAAGAAGTACACAATGGAACATTTGACTTAAAAGTTAATTTGCCGACATCTCGCAACCCACTTTTCGGCCTGTAAGTCTAGGCGTCAAGTTGTGCGCTTTTATTCGCCGCTTTCTGCGGCTTGTCGCAAGGCCAGAAATGCTTCTTTGAGGGTCTGGCTTACAGCGGAATCCGGCTCGGTCAACACAAGATTTTGATAGGCGTTAAGATAGTCAACCCTGAGGCGATGGAACAAGTGCAGGAAGTGACGCAAAAAGCCAATGCAATCGAGAACAGCGATTTCAGTACCGCCTGTTTCTTCGTAGAACGTGGCGGCGTACTCGGTTACATCCGGGTCGATCTTATCAGTAGTGACAAATAGATAATTATTGATGCGCTGCTTGGCTCTGGCGATTTTCATTACAGCGGCGTCAATATCGTCAATGGTGACGCGCTTCATTTTCATCTCGTAGGCGGTCACGACGGCATCATCACCGACAAGACAGATTTCAACGTCGCCCAAAGAACCTGTTTGCAAATCGGCGGCATTATGCGCGTTAAGGGGTAAGATGCTTTCAGCCAAACGAGGCCCGGCGGCTTCATAGGCGGCAGCAACGACCAACACCGGCAAGCGGCTGGCGTTCTTGCAGCTAAGGTGCTGGCTTATCAGTACAACGATTGCTTCCGAGGATAACGGTAAAGCGCCTTCAGTGCTCTCCAGTGCTTTAATGAGCGAGCTCATGCGTGAAAGTTTTTCATCGCGCAGTAGGAGTAGGACTCGGACGGTTTCAACACAAACCACATCAGCAGATGTGCGGCTTTCAGCAACGTCATCCAATAATTGGAGCGTCTTTTTGTAGAGATCGCGGGGCCTTCCAACCAGGTCAAGATTGGTGGTCAGGGGGTAATCAATGTTGCGAAGCGTCGGCGTTAAAAAGGCCGTAGTGGGGTTAACAGGCAATCTATGGTCATTGATGAACTTTGTTAGATAGCGTTCGTCGTAAGTGCGCCCGGAAAAGCTGTCTTTACCTCCGATTTCGGTATAGGGTTTGCGCGGGTCAACGCTCGGATTGTGCAGCTTTCCTAAGAGGCAGGCCATGAGCAAGCGCACCCCAGCGCGATTACTGGTGCATCGGCAAACATAATCGACGCGCTCACGAATACCCGCATCTTCAATGACGGTCTTCTGCAGGGTCGCTGTCGCCCGCTCATAGATACTCTGCAAGATTTGTTCAGGAGAACTCATCTAAAAAGGCTTTCTTGCGGCTTCGCCTTAAAATTCGTCCATAACACCTCTTGGCGTGACCCTTTAGTTGAATGAATGGTTTTGTCCTCGCCTTGAGTTTTGTGCCAGCGATTAGCAGGATACAATTCATCCATTAGAGAATGGTCATAACCAGAGATGGCGACCTTAGCGTGGCATTCATTCGCAACGGCAGCAAACTCGCGGTGTTCGGCTACGTTCATTTCAAAGCCGTAGGCTTTGGAATCTCCCCGCGTGGCATGAAGGTAGGGCGGATCGCAATAAAAAAGCGTTGTCGGGCTGTCATACAGCCGCATGACGTCAACGGCAGGCCGGTTTTCAATTTGAACCCGTAAAAGGCGCTGTGCTATGTCGTTAAGAGCTTCGACCCCGCCTAGCCAGCGTGAGACGACGCCAGACATACCCGCACGGCTGGTATCTTTGCAATTTGCCCATCGGCCTAGCGAAGCGGTTTGAGCGAGTGCAGTTCTTGTTTGGCGGGCCTTGATGTAAAAGCGTCTCGCCCGTTCCACTTCGCTGAGACCCTGCGTCGCACCATAAATGGCGCGGTGGTACTCTTCACGCGAAAAGGGAGTGAGGCCAATGGCTCGGATTAATTCTTCGTGGCGGTCGCGCAAAACACGAAAGAAGTTCACGACATCGCCGTCAATATCGTTGTAGGTTTCGACAGATGACGGGGGCCGATTAAGTAGAACGGCGCCCGAACCGGCAAACGGTTCGCAGTAGTGATGACATTTTGGCAGGAGAGGCAAAAGCCAGTCCAGATGTGAGAACTTGCCTCCGTACCATCCAAAGACGATGCGACGGCGGCGCGGACTTCGCAGGAGAACAACATTCGCATGATCCGGGTCGGCTTCCTCATCAAGATAAATCGGTGAGGCACTACGTTTGCCGAGTTTTACGGTCTCGTCTGTCTTTACGGATTTTGCCACTGTAAAACCCTTTTCTTAATTACGGGTCCGATCTCGGGCCCGACTCTTAGAAGTAGTCCACCATCTCTACTATTTAACATTCTCAATAGAGTTGGCCATTTGGCTTGGCACGATATCGAGAACTTGGGTTAGAGTGGAAAGTGCAGTACAGCCGGGGACGGCGATGACTGCCCAAGGATGAGGGTCTGGGGAAACTCGGGCCCTTTACTTTTATATGCAAGAATACAACGCTCTCGATCGTGAGTAGAGCTTAGTGCTTGATCTCGAGGCGTCTCGCCTCAGCTTCAAGCGCTAGGTGCTCTGGCCAGATAAGCAAAGATCCGACAACAATAGTCATTGTGAGAAGCCCGAACAGAAAAATATGAGACAGCCCTAGCTGTTCCATCAACAACATTCCAATTCCAGGGAAAGAACAGAAAAGTAGCTTCAGAATCAGCCCCGCTATTGCTTGCGGAGTCCACCTGTCGATCTTTGGATATGCAACTTAGCTCATGTCGCTCTCCTCCCTTTTTGGATCTTTTTCAATTAGATGCCGCATGATCGCGGTCGTGATGCGTTTCAATTATCACAAGTGGGCTTGCAGTGTGCAGCGCATGTTTGGCCTTCCTCGCTCACGCGGCCTCCTGCTGTTGTTCATCCGGCACTGCTTCAGGAAGCATGACGCTGATATCACCCTCTTCCTCGTAGCACGTCCCGCAAATTAATTGCGCCTCCGGCTTGGCCCAAGCGTTCAAGCCACAAGTGGGACAGGTATATTTCGTTTTGCTGGCCGCCTTTTTCTTGCGCTCGCCTCCATCGAAGGCAACAGACTGCCAATTGAGTTGGAAGCCGGTAGCCGCTAGTCGCGCATACGCTTGGGCAAACGGACCGCCAGAGATGATGTAATGCGTGACACTCTGACCGGTTTCCTTGCCGCCTGGCTCGCCGGTGGTAGACGGTTGCAAGCCGATCTCCTTCATTTTGCCGGCCCATTCTCGGTCGTGATAACAACGGCGCGGCGGCGTTCCGTGGCTCTGTTGCCAGACATGCGCCATTTCGTGCGCGAGGGTGGACAAGATGAGCTGGTCGCTGCGCCCTGTGAAGACGTCCGGGTTCATTGCTAATTCGTGAGCTGTTGTGTCTTCGACACGTCCGGCGAAGCGATCGGGCGCAAAGTATCCCTTAGCTCGCGCATGACGCTGCAAGGTAACTAGAACATGAGGAAGGGTGCTACCAAACAGTTCGGCATTAAAGAAATTGTAAGCCTGTTGGAAGGCTCCATACTCGCGCTCGGTGATGGTCGGCTCTGCCCTTGTACCGTACGATACAGCCATTGACTTATCAGGACTCATGAGTGGGTTCCTCTGAACTGGGATAAGAGTTTGCGAGGGAGAGGGAAGGCTTACGCCTTAGCCTCCTGCGCTTTGGCTTGTTGTTGTGCGGCGGCCGTTACGAATCCTTGCTCGCCAAGGTTGCGGTCCCACCCTTGGGCAAAGATGGTGAGCTGGCGTTTGAGCCGCGTATTCTCTGAGCCGGTGTCAAAGACTTCCTGATAGATCGGCGGAATAGCCTGTTGAAACAGATAGGGCTCGTAAGTAACTCCCGCACCGTTCGGGACGAGTTCGAAGGCCATCTCCGGGTCTTGGCAGAGATCGCCATTCTGCTCGAAGTAATGAGCCACGCTGACCGCCTGGTGACCGCGTGGTCCACGTCCGATGTCCTCGATAACAAGGCGCATATACGGCTGGTTGTCAATGGAGGCGTATAGGTTCTTGACCCCTCCGAGAATGCTGATGATCTTTCCTAGGTTTTTCATCTGTTGGTGTATCCCTTTCGGGGAGCGTTCGCTTTCTGCTCCCTTCACCTTCCATGGCCAGAGGCAATTGCGAAGTGCCGCCGGGTGTGCAAGGGCTTGAAATTCCGGCTATGGGGAATTTTTTTCGCATCGAAAAACCCTTGTCGCGCCTGGTGGCCGTAGCGATACAAGATGGAACGGAAGGGAAGGATCCCCACGGGGAATGTTCGGGTGCGGAGCTTGTGTTGCAGAGGTCTACCGTGCTGCTCGACACGCCCCGCGATAGCTTTCCCTGTCTACGGAGCTACAACGCGTGGCAAGGGAAGCGAAGCAGTTTGATTGTTGGATGATCCGAAATATCAGTGTTTGGTGCCGATCAGTTGATTCATTCCGGTGGGGATGCGTTGGCCAAGGTCGATGAGGATCTGAGCAGCGGCGGTGACAATGGATCGGCGGACGAGAGGGCTGTGGAAGGGGTACATTTCTTCGAAAGAGCCGCTGAAAGACCAACTACCCTCGGCGGCAATGACGGCTTCCCTTTCCGCTGTTTTATTGGGGAAGAGGTCATCGCGGGTAAGGGCAGCCAGAAGCTGCGCTCGTTGTTCGGAGTCTTCTTGAACTAAGTTGAGCTTCGCTGCGGTAACTGCGATCAGCTCTCGGGCCTGATCGTTCCAAAAGTGATCGGCTTTGTTTTGTTTCGCTCGGTGCTGACGATGCGGGGCACGGTGTCCATTGCGGCTAGCCTGGAGAGCGGCTTCAGCCTGATCGATCACGAGCTGTATGGTTAGGTTCTCGGCTTCTTCCAAAAGCAGGGGCGGGATGCCTAACTGTTCGGGATGGGGGGACGGGCCACGGACGATGGGAAAGCCCTTGCTTGTTTGCTCCATTCGGCAGATGACGAATTGGCCGTCATCGGTGGGCAGGATTTGAAACTGGCCATCTTTGGTGATGAAGTAGCCGGGTGTACTGGGTCGGTGCTGCCAGTCTTGGGGCTTGGGTAAGGGCGTAGAGGATGATTTGGACTTGGACTTGAACATTTATTTCCTTTCTGATGAGCAGTCGTTATCGCAGTGCAGAGTCGCCGGGCTAGCTTCGACGAAGAGTGCAAGTTGCCCATCCTCGATAGGGTCTTGATTGTGACGGGAGGAGAAGTCCCGCCATCGGGAGCTGTACTGATTCATAAGAGTGACGAGCTGCCGATGGGCTTGGTAGATCTCGTCGAGAGATCGGCAGTGCGGACAAGTTACATCGACCGGGAGCGAGGACGATAAGGGATTGTAGGTAGGGTGAGTGGGGCATTTAGCGCGGAAGCTAACCGCTCCGAGTTTCAACATAAGATCATATAAGCGATAGGAATTTTGTGGGCGAGGCGAAGCCTCCTTGACTCCTGGCCTTTTAAACATGAATACCTAAATCCTGTTTGGATGATTTCTCGACCTGCTTTTCTACCTGCTGGATGAGCTGCTTCTGATAGTGGGCAAGTTGCTCGGATGACAGCGCTTTCTCTGTTTCATTCGGACGATGCAGGACTCGGAGAAGCTGCGCAGCGTCATCAGCAAAGACTTGGATGTCATGCTCGGGACGTGACGCGGCGACATAAGCAAATACTTCATTGAGCAAGCCGCGTAGCCGTGGATCGGAACTGTTCACATTGATTAAGACCCGGTCTACCGTCTTCGATTGCGCTGAGTGGGAAGTCATGGAATAGGCGTGGTCGATTTGCCGATGCTCCTGCAAGTTGAACTTGAGGACCCGGCTCTTACGGTCCAGCACGAGCTCCGCATTGCCTTGGGCATCAATTGCACGAAGTGTTCCAGTGTCCCGAGTGTTGGTGCCAAGCTTCTTGTTCTTAGCGAGAAACTGAACACGTTCGCCGGCAGAAAACTCCTGCATCCGGGTCTCGAACGTGTTGACGCCATGAGCGCGCGCCGGATCATAAGTAACGACGCGGCCGTCTTGCGTCTTGACGGTGAGCTTGTTGGCATCTGTATTCCGGGCGAGGATGGTTGCGTACTGACCGGCCTTGACTCCGACCTGTTTGTTTGCGCTTCGATACTGCAGAGTGTCTCCAATCCGATAGGCGCTGGCCCGCGTGGTGTCGGCTACCGTGATGTCGCGGCCTACCAGAATCGAGAGCTGAAAGCCGTCTTTCGCTAGGCTCTCCTGCTTGCGCAACTCAGCTCGGATGGCGTTGTTCAGCTGCATCCGGCTGTCGTTGTCGGGCGAAACAACCAGCGTTCCTTTGGGAGACAAGGCATATGCCGCCGCAATTTGCGCGAACCGTTCCCGGCTGTTGCTGTACTCATGGATGCGATTCTGCTCGGTCAGCAGACTCAGCGCTTGCTCGGTTTGGCCATGCCGAAAGCTGAGAACGACCTGCTTCAACTCCGGGCTTTTCTGGCGATAGATGCGGTTAAAGTGTGCCGTCTTCATCCCGGCTTCCTGCAGCATCTGAAAGACACGCCCGGCTTCCACGGACGTATGCTGACCGACCTTCCCGCCGCCTGCGGGTGCGTCGTCGCCGACGAACAGAACGTGATCGTGTGGCGTCAGCGTTTTCAAGAATTCGAGAATGTTTTTGGTTGAGGCCAGGCTTGTCTCGTCCAAGATGTAGAAGGTTTTCTGAGCGCTTTGCCCGGGATGCGACGAATGGATGTGCCGCTGCAGAGTTGTCGAAACAATGCCTTTGCCGCTCAGCTCTTGCGTGGCGCTACCGGTAGGGGCTAGGCCTCGGACCCGGAAACCTCGGGCTTCGGCGAACTCTTTGAGGATGCCGGCAGCGGTACTCTTCGCACTTCCGGCAGCGCCGTTTAACGCGACAATCTGATCGCGAGTTCCCAGGATGTCGCGCAGGATCTGCTGCCGTTTTGGATTGTCGGCGAGCTGTTGGAAGCGGCTGAGGTCCGCATTTTGCAAGATCGGCTCAACCGTGTTCTGCCCGGCCAGCACCCGCTCAACGGTCGCCCGTTCTGCCTGGAGTGTCTCGTGGGTGGCATACCGGGCGCCGGGCGCCGTGTCCCGGTAATGATGGACCGGAACCAGCTTACCCGTTTCAATACGTTTGGCAATCTCGGCTTCGATGGCACTCCGGGGAACAGTACCGAGGCTGTAGCGGAGGGCTTCCCGCCCGAGTTGGTAGTGCTCGAAGGTGGCCAGTCGTTCGGAGAGGGATCGGGCTGCGTGGGACACGGCTCGCTCTGCCGTTGCTACCCGCTCGAGCTGCACAGGACCCCGCTCTATTGCCTCTGGAACCACCCGGAGTTCTTCCGTAAATGGCTGGCCGTGCTGAACCTGCGAGGCAATGAATTGTTCGGGCGTGAGGTCCAGTTTGGCTTCGCGGTTCCACGCGGACACAATGTGAGCGGACCGGCCGCCGCTCATACCGCGTCGTTCCATTTCCTCTTTGATCTGCTGTTTTCGATCGCTTTCGTGGTCTCGGTACTCGGGGGAGATGCCTCGGATTTCCGGAGCATAGGTGCCTTCGGCGAAGTCGATGTTGTAGCCAGCCTCTCGTCCTTGGCGTGTCAGTGAATCGTAAAAAGCTTGCAGCGCATACGACTTGGCGCGGTAAATCTCGACCGGATCAAGAGCCCGAAAGCGGTCATCGGTTTGCTGTACGTTCATCAGAACGTTGTGGAAATGAATGTGCGGTGCGCTGTATCCGTCAACCGGTCGGCTGGTCTCATGACGAAAGGTCGCAATGGCCCACTCGCCTGTGGTGATGCGCGGATTCGCCCCGCCGCCGTGTGCCTGCGCATACGTTTGGAGGGCAGTGAGTGCTTCTCGATTTGCCATCTCGGCCATCCGATAAATGCGGGGATCGCCGCCGACAATGGCGGCAATCGACCAGCTTTTCGGCAGTCCGAGGTTCACATCCCAGGCCGGAACGTGGGACGATTCGAGGCCTTCCCGCGTCAGTTTGGTGTCCCGGTGCTTAACTAATTGCTCGCCGGTAAGCGGATGTTGGCCCTCAATCATCCGCATGTATTGCTCTTCGGTAACTCGTCCAGAGAGTCCCAGCTTGGTCGCGAGTTCACCACTCCAGCGACCGCGAGCGCTGCCATTTTCGGCGAAGTACGAGTTGCTGGCTGCTGCAAACTCGGCTTTAAAGTAATCCCGGGCCGTGCCCGCTCCTAGTTTGGCAATGACGAGCATGGCTTACTTCCTCTCTCCGGCGACTGGCTTGGCAGAGTTCTTGACGGGTGGCATGACGGCTTTGGGGGGAGTTGGCCAGACGGCTTGATTGTGGATTGTGGAATTGTTGGCGATCACATGGAACGTAGGTGCGACAAAAGTTGAGTTGGTCACTACCGGCTCTGGTTCTGGCTCGACAGGATTTAGCGTCGGGAGTGGTTTTTTGACTACCTTGTTGCCCTTGCGCGGAACAAAAGCCGGGGCGGTTCCGATCTTTTGCATGATCGGCAGCTTGAATTTGACGACGAGGTTGCCGTATTTGAGGTAGCCTTCTCGGTCGCGTAGCCCGTGGAACTCAGCTGGTAAAAGCAGTTTCTCGATCACTCGCTCCGAACTGTAACTGTGTGCACCTTTCCCAGCGGCATGGGCCGGCCGAGTTTCTTTTACGCGCTCTCGTTCCACTTCTCCCACCATGTTCGAGACCCATTTCGACGCTTCATCTTCGGTCGTCCGCATGAAGAACTTGGTAAAGGCTGCCGAGAAGATTGCCTCGGCTGTGTCGCCGTAGAGACTCTTAATTTGTGAGCGTCCCTGAAATCCCATCAAGGCTCGAAGGCTCTTGCGGCCTTCGGTTGCCATTGGCATTAGCTGCGGTAGTTTCTGAAACGTTTGCAGTTCATCGATCGCCATCAGCACGGGCGTAAGATCAGGGCGCTCGCCCTGCGAAAGCAGGTTAAGAATGAGCGAATCGAGCCATAACGATTGAATTGGACGGAGAGAATCTCGGGTCTTTTGAGTGTTGGTGACAAAAATCCAGCCCTTGCGGTGTTCGCACCAGTCGTTCAGAACGAAAGGCTTTTTCTCGGCACTTTCTTCGGGAAGCTGGCGAAGTGCGTGAGCAATCTGGGTGAGATGGCCGACCACAGCAGCCCGCTGATTGGGAGCGTTCTTGCCCATCATAGTCTCCAGTTCCGTTCCTTTCACTACGATGTCAATTAGGGGATCGGCATGCTCTAGCAGATGCGCCATCTCGTGAGAGTTCGGTTGAAAGTTGACGAGGATGTACCGCCAGATTAACTGGCTAGTGTAGGTGAAGAACCAGTTACGGTCTCCTGGCTCGCCTACGAAAAGGCTGGTGGCTTGAGCCATGGCATGGGTTCCGGCCAGCGCCGAATCGGACAAGTCGATCTCAGCGGAAGGGTTCCATGCCGGACAGCGAGCATCCATCGGATTCAGCACGACATCGCCGCGCTCTGCGTTGAAATAGCGGGAGATGAACTGCATGTGCGGGTCGCCGATAACCGCTGTTTCACCTCGTCTCGCAACCTCATCCAGGATCTGAAAGAAGAGGCTGGACTTACCTCCACCGGGATCGGCCATTGTGAGTATGTGGTTGTTCTCGTACTTCCGCTCGATCCGAAGATACCTGCCGCTTTCGCCTTGCAGCCATTCGAGCGGGTTGCGTCGGTTCTCCAGCCGGAGAGGAAAACCATCGCCCTTTACTTGCCGATTAAACTGCCATCGGGTTAGTAGATCCGGCCCTCGCAGCTTCACTCCGTCATGGGCTTTCTGCTTCCCCTTCTTCTTCAGGAATGTGCCGGCAACGAGCGACAAAAAGCACAAAGCGCCCCAAAGGCAGAGCGGAACCTCGGCAAACTGGAGCGGTGTCTTGCGCTCGTAGATCATCCATTGCAGCCAGTTTCCGAAGACTTGCGGCGTTGTGTAGGTGTATCGCAAACCCACGCCGTCCATGGTCTCGGGCATGGTGGCGAGGGTTGCGTCTTTGCCGTTCACCGTGATCACGCTGTAGCGTTTCGGCTTCTCTCCCCGACCGAAAAGGGAGAGCGATGGCATGTATTCGCAGGTCAGATAAGTAGCTAAGTACGAGCTCTGAATGGGTGCCAGAGTTTGATACCAGAGGCTGAACGTCAGGGCTCCCGATAAGACGGCCAGGCCAGCCGTGAGCAGCAGACCGCCAGCTTTGGAAGGGAACACATTCGTCATCGGGTTGCTCCTTTTCGGGTGGAGAGACTGAGCCAGCGCTCCACAATTCCCTCAGCGGAGGCTCGGGCTCGGCCTTCGATCTCCTCCTGGAAACTGTCGGTCGAGATGTCCTCACCTGAGTGCCAGGCGACCATTGTGAGCCGGTTCATCTCGCTCCCAATTGCCTGGAGAACCAGTCGCCGCCGCTCTTCAGGAGACACTTGGAGTGACCGCAGAAGCACCTCGCGGCTCATCTCGCCCGCGCTTTTCCGCAGTTCAACCGCCCGTGTTTCAAGGGCTTCTTTGTCGCTCGGGCGCAGCCGAATGTTGAGTTGCTCGGTAAAAATCCGTCCATTTTGCGCAGTTTGCATGACACTCCTTTTCTGTTCTGAAATCAATGAGTTAGCGAAGGCTATACGCCGGATTAGCGAAGGCTATACACGGTATAGCCGGGGCTAACCGAATGTTTGTAAATGCTAGACACCGAACGGGATAGCCCCGGCTATCCTGCAGATCCCTGGAAGGCGTCTAGTATTGTCTAAGTTCAAAAGGTGCGAAGCGCCGTCTCCCCTGGCAGAAGAAACGCTCCGGAAACACGCAACAACTCACTTATCCGACACAGCTGAGTCGCTAATAGATTGCTGACTGTGCGCTGAACTAATTCAAAGAGAAACTCCGAAGTCTCGCTGAACTTCAGGAGTTTCGGCGGCTAATTGCTGCGCTCTCTCTGGCTGAATGAATACTGCTTGCTGCGGTTGAGAAATCGTCCAGGGTTGGGAAAGTTCTCGTGTGACTGTTGCAGAATTTGCCTGTGACAGTTGCTGAATCGCAACGTCAAGATACGCATAGCGACTCGCCGGATCTTCTGCGCTTTGACCCGGAGTTTCCATGCGGTGAGAGGACTGAACAGACTCCGAAATACCGGCGGAAACCTCCTGTTTCTGTAGCGTCTCGGATACTCGAACCGAAGCATTCTCGTACTCATAACTCGGGGCGGTAACAACGTGAGTGATGAAAAGCCGAGCCTTTTCTGCTGACGAAAAACGACCGTCCTCCAGAGAAACGCCCTGGTCTAAAAACAAGCCGGCTGTCGCGTCGAAGCCCTCTCCATTTGTCCAGACCGTAGCCAAAACTTCACCCGTCTGATCCGCTAAAACCTGCCGTGATCCAGCTAAATCCCAAGTCAAGATAGGCTGTTCGGATACCGGGTCTTGCACATATACCGGTTCTTGTATATATCCTTCTTCCTCGTAATCCAGCATCTGTTCTTTGGTCATAGTCATCCCAGCAGAGTCTACGTATTGTGCTGAGACCGATTCTGGATAGAGAACATGGTCATACTTGGCAAGATACTTTTCTTTATCTTCGCCATACAAATCTTCATCCGCGCAAAAGTTTACTTCACTCTTTAGTTCACTGAGTACTTCGCGTTCTAATTGATCGAAGCTGATGTCAGCAGATCGGTATTCGGAAGGCTTAGCGTTATGCTCGGCAACACGTTCCAAGTAATGATCCCGGATAGCTTCTGACTCCTCAGGAGAGCGCAGTAAATCGCGCGTCCAACGCTCTGCCAAATAGTCATGCATTGATTGTCCGGGTTCGTTTCCAATGTGGTTATCCGGCTGCATCTCCATAACCCAATCGACCTCTTGTTGATACGCTGCGTCCTTGTGAGCAAGCAACCTTTCTGCGGGAAGATCAATAATCTCAGGAACGGTATCAAGGCTAAGACCACTGTCTTTCGCGTAATCCCGCAGGTACTGAGCCAGCCGATTTTGTTCAGCCAGAACGGCCATAAAACGCTCGTCTAGGACAGCATGTTCCTTGTTGCCGGACGCCAAATCGTGCGCCCAATAGTCTGTCAGTTCCATGCGCGACTCCTGCAAGTAGCCAGCCACATCCGCAATGAGCGCGGCTTCTCCCATCCGGTGACTCTCAGCCATTTTTTGTTCCGTCACACGGGCCTCCACCTCCACTTGGTAAGAGATTTCCTCCGGTGCTGGAGCCTGAAGTTTGTCAGTAAACAAATTGCGAACACGCTCGGAAAATGATGGCATCAAGCGACCTCCTTTTGTGTTTTCGGAGTCTTCGAAGCCCTCGGTTTACGCTGACCAACCAGCGCAACTACTGCTGGCGCATTGCCTGTGCCACTGGCTTCCTTCCAGGCTTTCCAGTCTTTGTCGGCAAATAACAGCCGGACGGCCTGACCCACAACATAGTCTTCGCTGGAGTTAACTGCGGAAGCGTACAGCTTCAACTCTTCTAGTTCGTCAGCGCGAATTTTACACTTGAGATCGATAAGCGGTGTCTTGTCTTCGGGTTTAATGAGTGGCATCAATCTTCCTTTCGGTAATGAGAAACGGGGTTACATGGTAGAGAACGGCCCGGCGTTCGACCGGTCCAAAGTAACGAGAGTCAAAGCTGTTCCGGTTGAATCGGCTAATGGCCCAGAGTCCCGTTGTGTACGTGCCGAATGGGTAATGAGGGAGTGGCTGACCGGAACTGGAGAGCGTTTTCGGTGCGGTGTTCGGCAGCAAGATTCCGTGCACTGAAAAGCCAGCAACCGAGAGCGTGACGGGAGCAGAAGGGGATGCCGAGACAAGTGGCTTGAGGATCGGCAGCACCTGCCCAGGACAGGAACCTTGCGGCAACTCAAGGCCGCGGTGTTGAGCATCCAACAGCACGGGAAGGGGCAAACAAAACGCAGCATACGGACCGTTAGGAGTCTCGCGGTATAGTCCGAGCGGCACCGAGTCTGACCAGTTCGGATGAAGGTGAGCGCGAGAGAGGAGAGGCGGAGCCACCGCAAAAGAACCGGCAAGCAAGAGCGTGATCAGGGCAGGCTTGCGCTTCACTTGGCCACCCTCATCGGTTCGTACGGACCAGGAAACACCATGTCCTTCTTCACGGAAACAGCAAAGATCTTGCCCGGTGGAATGTTCAAGGTTGGCTGGATGTTGAGGTTCCGCTGAGTTAACTGCTCGCCCAGTTGCGACGCTTGCGTACCCACTCCGGAGGCAATGACTTGTCCGGTAGATGGGTAAGACAACACGCTGCCGTTGGTGCGATTCTGCGAAATTTGCAGCCCTGCCGAGAGCAGCGAAGTGAGAGCAACGCCGGCAATCAATCGTTTGTAATGGTTGTCAACCTTGCCCGTCAGACCAGTCGAGCCATCGGCGTCGTGGGAAGGCATCCGGTCTAAATCGATGAAAGTTCCGTCAGGAAAGTAGATAGCGGTCCAAACAATCTGGACGCGCTTCTGCGCGTAGCTGATGTTGGAGTTGTACTCCCCAACTAAGCGGGAACCAGCGGGAATCTCGACGTAGGTTTGGGTGGGCGAATCGAAGACATCGCGCACCACTTCGGCAACCAGATCGCCCGGCAAATCGGAGACGGCGGCGGCGGGAAGCGAGGCCGGAATGACTGTGCCGCGCTGCACAACCCAGCGGCTGATCGGAACACTGCGCGTGGTTTTTAGGTAGTCGTCGCCGGTCGGTTCGCCCTCAGCGAACTTACGCTTTTCTCCTTGCGCGTTCTGTGCTCGGTAGCCATCCTGGGTCTCGCCTGAGTTCGGGAAAAGCGAAGTCGAGGGAGCCGAAGCACTGCCGACGGCGGCTGCATTCTGCCGCAAAAGGGAATCGAGTTGCGGCAAAGGAGAAGTTGTTGGATCGGAAGAAGTAATCGTAGAGCGGCTCTGCTCGGTCGCTCCCGTGGGCGCTTGCATTGCTTGCTCCTCGCGCTCTTCTCGTCGGGAGCGGGCCTGTTCCTGACGACTCCGAGCGGTTTCAACGGGAGTTCCAGATGGGTACGAAGCAGGCTGATATTGCGGTGGATAAGCTCCCGGGACAGGTGGGTACGGACCCGCATAGCCAGTTGGCGGAAGGCTTCCCGGTTGCCCTCCAGGTGTGCCGGGTATTCCTGGAGGGGTCGGAACACCATTTGGCAGGGGAGATGGAGGAAGGGCTGGAATGATGGGTGCCGAGCCGGTCGAGGGTGTCTCGCGCTCTACTTGGCCGCGGTTGCTGGTCGCGGATTCAGTCGAGACAGACTGTAGCTGCTGATGCTCCGTTTGCGCTCGTTTCCTTGCCGAGCGAACATGAAAACCATAAATGACAGAAAGAATTGCGACTACCACAGCAGTGCCACCGATCCAGACCAGGCGTGGCGAAATAGGACTGGTTACGAAAGGGATTCGACCTTTCAAATCAATTGCCATGGCTCGCACTCCTGGGGTAAGTCAGGCCCTCGTTGGTGATGCAAGCGCGTTGCTGATGCCGTCCGGCGCCAGCCAGGAGACAGGCTTTGGCGAATACCGCATCTACGATTAGTTCGTTGCCGTCCCAACGTCTGTTTGCAGGAATTGGGCCCCGCGCATCTTTCAACTGAACAACCGGTAAGCCCCGGTGCCGCGCTTCTTCCGAGAGCGAGATGTGCGTGTGGACGCCATCGTCAGCGATCTTTTCCGGTCGCAGGTAGGCTGCATCTTTGCCGTGCAGTTGAATGTGGTAGTTCCAGTTCCGCAGAGGCTTGACAGTGCTTAACCGCCTTAGATTCTCTGCCGCACTTGCGGCTCGCTCCTCTTCTTCTTTCTTGGCTGCGACGGCCGCTTGTCGCTTGTCTTCTTCCTCTTGTGGGTAGCGGAAGGCAACACGCGCCATGTGATCGTGGCTGGTAGAAACCAGCCGAACATAGTAGGGGCGCTTGTTAGTGCCAACGGTGAGGGTCGTATCTAAACCTGCCTGTTGAGGTTTGAAAACGAGGTAGGTGAACTCGTTGGAGCCTGATCCGGATGTTCGGGAAGCGACTTCGAAGCGATGATCTCCCCAATCGAGAGCGTCATGAACGGGCGTTTCGCCAGCCTGTAAATCGAGTTCGCAGACCTGGAGAATCGCGCAGACAATAACGGGTACTCCTTGCCCGTACGTATAGAGAACCCGGCCATCTGCAGCCTGTACCGGCGTCGCCCCACCGGTTAACCAGCCCTCGGAAAGAGAGAGGGCCATGCGAGCGGAAGGCGATAGCGGAATCTGACGCTGCATTTCAATCGCATCAATGCTGTTCACCGTTCCTTGAATAGTGGGCGCTTGTTTACGGCGTGCCGAGGGCCGGGACGATTTCGCCGGAGAGACAGGCGATGATGGCGCATCGCTTTTTAGAACAGCCAATGCCGCAGCGTAATCAGCCGGTTTTGGGGGCGCCTGCTGTTGCGCAAATGCCATTGAGGTGGCAAGCAAAAGTCCGTGAACCTTGAGCATAAAGAAAGTCCTCCTATTGAACGGGTTGAAACGATAACTCGGTACCCGAGATGCCAAGCGGGTTCTGCTGTCGGACAGCCTCGTTCTCCGACAGGTGCATGTCGTACACCAGGCGAGCCTGCCAAGTTTTAACCGAGATCACCTGGCCGGAGAGCGAGGTCGTGGTTTCTTCCCACCAGAGTCGAATGGTTCGCTTGCCCTCGCTGGTGTCGGATGTCTTATACCGAATGCTGACCAGTTCGCCCTTCTCGGCGCGCTTAAACGGATTGTTGGCGGCAAACCAATTGGCAATTGTTGAATTCGCCTGGCTTCCATCGGCCAGGAACATAAACGTGCGGTCCCAATCATTTGCTTGTGCGGTCCTATCGGTAGTGACGGTCCGCCAGGACTCCAGAAACCGGGTGAAGGATTGAATTTTGGTTTGATCCCAAGTTGCGTCATCCATGTCAACGGGCTTGGTAACACTGCCGCCGCTCAGCCGAGCGTTGGTTGATGGCGCGAGGTAGTTAATCGTGCGAGGCAGGGTGCCCTCGTAGACGAGTCCGCCGATGGCCAGCGCTAGCGCGAAAGCCTCAGCAAAGGCGATGCGTTGCCAATTCTTTTTGGCGGCAATTGGCTCGCTCCAAACCTCCGCAAATGCCCGTTTTGCGTTTCGATAACGAGTGTCTGAAGACACCTCCGGCACAGGTTCAGTCATTAGCATGTGTTTTCCTCTGTTTTAGTGGTGGAAACCGTTAAAGGTCGGTGGTGAGGATTGCCCGCCACCGTGTGGCATCTGGCGAGCTGCGGAAGCCATCGTTTGTGCCATCTGTCCAGCGGCCCGACCTATAGAAACGCCTCCTCCGCCAGAAGAAGGAGCGCTCGGCTGGGGTGGAGTTGCGCCGGAAGCTCTTCCTGCACCAGCTGCTGCGCCGGAGGCCCCGCCCGAACCGGAAGCGATACCTGCGCCGCCAGCAGCCGCCCCGGCACCAGCTCCGATCCCCGATGCAATCATGGCCGCTGAAATAGCAGCTCCAATCATGGGAGCGGTTAGTGCAATAGCGTCTCCATGCCCTAAATTCGGACCCGCACCAAAGAAGTTGCCGACTAGCGAACTTAAGTTCCACACAATCCCGGCGTAGAGCATTGCTCCGGCAGCAATCAGCCAGGCGGCACTTACTCCCGACTGTACCGGGGAGACCTTGGCTGCCTGTATCGCCCAATTGTTGGTAATAAGCGAAGCCGCACCGGTCAACATATAAAGCACCATCAACTTCGCCCCCGCTGAGAAACAGAACGCAAAGTAGCGTTCGACGTAAGTAGTTGTATAGCGGGAGGAGCCAAAGGCCAGAAAGAAGTACCCTGCCCCAAGCGCTACATAGCTCTGAATCAGCGTCACAACAAACTGATAAGTGATCACTAGAAAGGAGATCATCACAAGGAAAGCCGAAACCATCAGAGCGAGACCGGCTGGCACGTTACTCAGAATGCCGGTCGTCAGGCCCCGAGCCAGCAAGGTGCCGAAGATGATAAATCCCTGAAACAGAACCGCCGAGGGGCTGAGCGACTTTACGCCGCTGGCTGCCTTGCCTACGGTGACGAACATACTCATGATGTCGTCCATCCACGCTTGCCCATGGATCAGCAAATCCAAGAAAATGCCGATTGTGAGCAGTTTGCCAGTGGTCGCCATCATCGTGGCGCGAAGGTCGCCTGAGTGATTCTTGAGTAAATCCCAACCGAAGGCACCCATTTCCAGTAGGGCTAAGGCACCAAACACTTCATTCGCATACGGCCCGACCGCCCCTGTCCACTGTCCGACCAGCTTTTGGTAAATGTCGACGAAGTCGCTTGGATCGGAGATTTGGATATTCGTTGGCGCGTATGGCCCGACTTGCGCCAGCAGCGGAAGCAGCATTACCAAGACCTCTTGTCGTACGTAACTGTGGGGGGTGGCTGATTTGATAGCGCTGCCTGGCAAACCGAACCTTCCGCGCTGGTAACCCAATTTGCCTGGGCTGTTTTGAGAATCGGAGCGCACTCGGCACTAATTTGTAATGCCATCTTGGGATGCTGCTGGAACCAAAATGCTAAACCCTGCGGAGTGAATGTTGAGATATCGCCGCTCCCGGCAGCCTCTACCTCGCGTACGATCTTTGAACTCTGGGCGTGGGGGTCGTAACAAGCTAGCGATCCTGAGATCGCAGGAATCAATATGGTCAGAGCTAGAGTTCTTCTCATTACCAGGACCTCGCATCGTAGGTCAGCTTCGGCATAGTAAAACTGCTCTGCCCGGCTTGATCGGCGGCTTGGGCATTGGCTTGTTGTGCGGCAACAGCACCTTTTGCGGTCATGTCCGCAATCATCAACTGCCGTAACTTTTGGAGTTGCGCTACCTCCTCGGTCCCGATTACATTGCCGAGCTGCAAGGCTTGATCCTGGCCGGCAGGCGTTTGCAGCATGGCCTGAATCTTTGCCATGAAGTTCCGCTCATTGTTGAGCAGGTTCGCTTGCATTCCGGCTGTGTTGAGTGAACCGTGAATAGTGTTGAGGGTGGAGGTCGACCAGTTGCCATAGGCTGCTGCGTAGGAAGTGAGCCTGGGATCGAAGGAGGGGTACATTCTTTGAAACTGGGAATCCATCTGAGCCATGCCACCTGCTAAGCCCTGTGATTGCTGCAGGACATTGGCTAAGGTTGCCAAATCAGAGGCGATTGACGTGGTGGGATGCGTCACCAGTTGCTGTCCTTCTCGGACCATCATCTGCGCCATCTGCACCGACTGGAGTGCGGTTTGCGCTTGTTTCAAGTACGACTGGCAAAGCTGCGCATAATTGAGCAACTGCGTCCATTCGGTTGCATTACCAATTCCGAATAAATGAGCGTTCGCCCGGTGAGCCGGAATAATCAAAAGCCCGGCACAGACCGTGAAAGCGATCCATCCTCGTTTACGCATACGTGAGTTCTTCCTTGTTTTCTTTCGTGTTAGTCAACGCATCAAACTCATCGGCCCAATCCGGCAAACCCCGCATCCGGAGCCATGGGCCCGGCCACTTGGCGCCGTACCTGACAATTAGCTGATCGACAAGCGCCCGGTCGCTGTCGTTTGAAGCCGCGAGGAACGAGAGAGCAACCTGCCCGAGTTCAAGCGAGATCATGCGCTTGCCGTCCGGCGACGCGACGTAGTACTCACTCTTTGGAACAGCATGGGCAATCAGTTCCCGGTCCCAATCGTTCATGCCGAGAGATTGATAATCGCCAGCACCTTCAAGCAAGGCTTGCGGGGAAGGCAGGCAGATTTTGGTAAAACATTGCTGCAGGACAGCGTTCTTCAAGGGCGAGGCGAGAACCTTCGATAGCTCCTGCACAATGAGCCACACTGCAGTATTGAGCTTTCCGCATTCAAATAGGTAGTTCTCAAACGCGGCTGCCGCCATGGGATGCTCCAATGATTCGCGGAACTCATCGACCGCCATCAGTGTTGGAACGGCAGAGGATAGCCGTGTACTGATACGTCCAAATAGGTAGAAGAGCACCCCGTTCATCGTCTTTTTGTCGAGACGGTAAAGTTCATCCATTTCGAAGACACAAAACCGGCTCATCGAAATGGTGTCGGTGGATCCATCAAGCAGACCACCCAAGTAGAACTGGAGACCGGCTTGGACTTCCTTCGAAGGCACGGCCATGTGGAAACTCGTTAGTGAGCGATCACCGCTGTAGGCACTCATCCGACGCAATGTTTCACCAATATCGTTCCGCATGTCGGGCGTCACCCGGACATCGTTGAGGGTAAGTAGTAACTCTAGAATCTGGGCACCTCGGTCTCGATCACTCGGCGTTGCCAGTTCGTGCAAGGGGCACACCTTGGTTGTGACACTGTTGGGACTTAGATCGTAGAAGTCGCCGCCCATGGCCCTACAAAGTGTGTACAGCGTTCGCTTCTTGTCAAAGCAAAAGACCTGAGCGTTGGTATATCGAAAGAACTGACTGATGGCAAGAGCTTGCAGGGTTGTCTTGCCAGCCCGGGTGGGCCCCACAATCAACGTATGCCCTACGTCTCCCACATACGGATTGAACCGGTAGGGTGTCCCCCCGCTAGTGACTCCATACAGCAGCGGAGGAGAGTGGGGAGCAAAGTACGGAGATGGATTGTACTGATGACCGCGGAACGGAGCCGACAGCGGCATCATGTGAGAGGCATTAAAGGTGTTTAGGAGAAAGGTCCGCGGGTCTTTGTGCTGCTGGCCCGGCAGTGAACCGAGCCAAGCTGCCACAACGTTTGTCGTTTCGATCCGGCATCCGAACCCACAGTGATACTTCACGACCCGGATCAGCGCCTCGCTTGCTTCTTTCATCCGCTCGGGATCTGAATCCATCAGGATCAGCTTGGCGTGAAACTTCACGGCAACCTCTTTGCCGTGTTCGACTGCGCTCGCCACAGTCTGGGCTTCCAGTTGCATTTTGAGTGCGTATGGATCGTCGCTGCTGCCGTCGTCTACCGCGCCCGGCATAGCCTGCTTGACGATGCTCTTTTTCTTAAACTTCCACTTACTCTTGTTGACCTCGTGCTTGTCTTTTCCTGCCTGTTCATCCAGCAGTTCAGCCTGCTGGGTATAGCGAAAGTCGTAGGAAACCGAATCTAATTCGCGTAACATGCCGGCGTAGCCGTTCTCGGGAAACGAATCAATTGCAATGACGGCAATGTACTTGCCAGGTGATAACTCGCTGTCAGGATCGCCCAGGTGTGGCCTGGCCCCGCCCGTGAGATCGTCGGTTGCCAAGTACTGGTTCAAGAACGCAGGGGTTCCGGGGACCGTAAATAGATGGTCCTCAGAGTTAATACATTGCCGAAGGAAGCGGAGTAGATCGTCGTACACATACGTCACCCCGAGCCGACCATGCTCATGGGAGGTCAAGCGCTCGACTTGCGAAAACGTATTGGACAGCAGTCCATGGATTTCGGCAACCCGCTTTTCAAACAGCGCCAGCGACTTCTCATTAGCGGAGTTCGTGCCTTTCTCTTTGGAGGAAAACAACCACGATGAGGCCTTCGCTCCCATTCGCAGGCCTGGCTCATAGACAACGGTCAGAAAGTATCGGCTGCCCCGCGTTGCCGCCTCGCCTTGCATGTTGAAACGAGCTCGGCGTTCTTGCTCAATCAGGTACGAAACAGGATCGGGCCATTCTGAAGGGGCAGCATACTCGCGCCGTTCGCCCCGGATCAAATGAGCTTCAATGGTCCAGCCGGACCCAAGCCGCAGGCGACGCTCCAGGCGATTAGCGACCTGCCAGCAATCGGCTAGTGGCATCGCATCCATGTCGGGACTGACGTATTCCCAGCCAGCAATGAATCGTCCAGTACTGGTCAGAACCACGCCAGGCGCCACGAGTGCAAAATAGTCCAGCAGGTCGGAGAAGCCTTTGGCGTCGGTCTGAAACTCAGATGCAATGAGCATTAACGACTCCTCCAGCGAACGGCCCGAATTGGCTTGGCAGTCCAGAAGCCCTTCTTATACCGGCGGGCTTCGTCATAGACATTCAGAAAAATAGGGTCTTGTTTCGCCAGCTCCTGTAAGCCTTGGCGGAGCAGAAGAAACAGAACGATAGAGCCTAAAATTCCCCACCACGTCAGCAAACTGTAGCCGGTGATCAAACACAGGAAGAATGCAACTGCCAGCGCCTTCGGTTCGCATCCCAGAAGCAAATGCGGACGATTTGCACTCTCATGGAAGCGGGAGCAATATACCTCTGGGATGTCCATGTGTTCCCTTTCCTCCTCCCTGTTAGATCAAGGCCCCAGCAAGGCCAGGAAACAAAGAGAGTGTGCCCGTAGCGCCTACGACGAATCCGACAGCAAACAGAACAGCCACAATACCTTTCAAGCTGGCCGTCATCTCGTGATGATTAAACGCCCAAACGCAGCCTCCGGCAACGATCGCGATAATGGACACCGCGTACGCCATTGGGCCGGACACCTCACCGGAGAGAGCTACCATCACTTGCGTTGAAGCTAAGCGACCGCCACCGACCGCAAACGCGGGCATGTTGGCGATGAGAAATACTGTAGTCATTCCCACAGCTTTGCGAATCTGTCTATGCATAGACATCAGGAAAAGATCTCCTTCCAAAACCGTTATAAGTACTCCAGCGCGTAGTCTCCGCCTGGATTCAAGCCCCGAACCCAGCAGACCTCCCGCACCTTTCTACCAACCGGGAGAGAATCCTCCCCATCAATAAAAACCACTAAGTTCACCGAGGCCGCAATGCGCTCGCGGACTGAAGCTTCGTGACCGCCTACCAGCGTTTCTAACTTGCGGAGTCCGCTGGCCGCGTCGTTGGCGTGAATGGTTGCCAACCCGCCGGAGTGTCCGGTATTCCAGGCACTCAGCAATACTCGGGCAGGTTCCTCTTCCCGCACTTCCCCAATGACTAAACGTTTCGGGATCAGCCGTAAACTGGCCACCAGCAAATCGGCTTGTGAAATCGCCGCGGTCGCTAGCAGTGCAATGTGATTTGGAAGTCCACATTGCAGCTCCGGGGTGTCTTCAATCATCACCACCCTATCTTGCGGCGTCACGAGCGACCACTCGGCAATGATGCTGTTGGCCAAGCTAGTTTTTCCTGACCCAGTAGGTCCGACCAGCAGCATATTGAACCGGTACCGGCAAGCCAGCTTAAGCGCTTGCGCGTGATTACAACCCGTAACTCGTTCCGCAAAATCAGACTTATGCCGCTTTTGGTTCAGTGGGTCCGCTCCATCAGTGAAGATGCCGGAAGCCTCAAGCGCATCAATCGAATAAATCTGCTTCTGCCGGGTACGGATGGCAAATACCGGATTCTCTACAATCGGGGCAATTAGCCCTTCGATACGGTCGCCGGTTAACGGGAAAATCGTTTCGAGGACTGGATTCTCGTGATTAAGCGATCGCTGCCGAATCGTGGCGATCCCGTTCAGCATGAGCTCGGCCATGTTGCAGTCAAGCTGGCTCTCGCATTCCCAGCCCCGACCGAGCCGGTTTACCCAAAGGCTGCCATCGCCGTTACCGACCACATCCAGGGTGTCCGAAGCGGCGAGCAAAGGTAGCAGCGGAGCAGCCAGTCCGTGTAGGGTCGTCAATTGTCTCGCGGCTTGGCTCATGCAATGACACGCTTGGGAACGAGATCGCGTTTAAGAACGATTAGGCTGCTAAGTCCATCGAGGGCTAGATAAGCTAGCTCAACTGTAAGGTCTCCTTGAAAAGTCCTAACCAACGGGGTAGCCGAGCATATTACGTTTTGTAGTTTCAAACTTGATCCCTTCAAAGTCTTTGATTTAGACGAACTCCTCACTTATGCAAGCCAGCCTCTATGGCTTCACAAGTCCTCTTCGAATAGCAACTAACGTCAACTGAACTGAATTTCTAGCGCCAAGCTTGGACATCAAAGAAGAACGGTGATGGCGAACCGTGTTGAGCGATAGCTCGAGAGCTTCCGCTACCGGCTTCAGCCGACCATTTTTTAGGTAAAGGTCTAGCACTTCGTGTTCCCGCGGGCTTAGTTTCTTCAAAAGTTCTGTCGTTTTCTATCAGCGTTATAGGCTGTTGGTCCCATCAAATCCTGCGTGTCCGATTGCTTAGTTAAGCTTCTGGGTCTACACTACTCCGCGTGCGTTGCATAGTCAACTATTCTATGAGGCACACGCATATTGATCTAGGTAGAGGTGTATCGTAACTCGTAGAATGTATAGGAGTTAGAAGTAGAAAATATTTTTTATCTACGGGTGGATTTCTGGGACAAAGCACGGATCAAAAGACTGATGAGGATATGTCCTTGCCTCCTGTGTTTCCGGCGAGCTACTATAGGCTCCTCGCACGAGGAGCAAAGGAACTCGGTATTAGCCGAGCAAAACTAGCAGTAACTGCGATTCGGCATTATTTAAAAGCCGTTGCCAGTCAAAATGCTCCAAAGGCCAAAGCTCTTGGAAGTGAAGATCTAGCTCAGAAATTTGCAGAAGCTCAGCGAAAGATTGCAAAGGAATGGTGGAGCACTTTAAGTCCAGAAGAAAAGGCAGCAAGAACCAAGAAGGCTAACCAAGCTCGTTGGCCTAAAAAAAAGAAGTAAGTCTTCGGGTAAATTGCTTCGACTTTTAGCGTCCTTGGCCAACGACTTTACTCAGGATGCTTTTAGCCTGCTCCCTCATTGGTTCAGTCGCATCTGGATTTTCGAGCAGTTGCCGAAGGTACTCAATATCCTCCTGGGGCTTTTCCTGCTTAACAGATTCTGTGATGATGCTTCTTAGAGGAAAAAGCTTTGGCACGGCAGTTAGCAAAAAGCCGATTGGGTTATGTGCTTTGCGGGCAGCTGCGAGCTTACTTTGCACTTCGCAGCGCGAATGTTGGGTCGGCCCCTGTTCCGCTTGTTCTGGCGGCTGAACGCTTCGCTTCGGCCGCCGCGGGACGCCTTTCCGAACCTCCTTGCCCACCACGACCGGATGCTGGCCCGTCCAGCCGTTCAGCGCACCCTCGAAACAGAGGCCGCCATCGGTTATGAGCTGCCGGCCTGAGCGTCGTCCTCTGGTGGGGAGCGGCTGTAGAGGGCACGGTGCCTGGAGGTGTACGCAACATCCTGCTGGCGAGCTTTGCAGGACACTATTCGGAGACTATTCCATGAAGCGTCTCGGGCTGCTCC
>CALMAV010000301.1 GCA_937859895.1 uncultured Bryobacterales bacterium
GATGAAAGAGAACTTGCTCCTGCTGCTGAGGTCGTGCAACAATCTGGCCGCTACGCCCTTGCCCGTGCCGCTCTCTCCCAGAATCAGAACAGGAACGTCCATGCGAGCAGCTTGCTCGATGCGTCTCTGCACCTCTCGTATCTCAGGAGATTCTCCGAGGAGTATGGCGGCTATATCTGATGTCTTGGTCTGGATCACGTGAGTGTAGAAGCAAGATGAGTGCCAATCCCACAAATCCCAAAGTAGGAGAAAGTGATTATCGGCAGGGAAGCGCTAAGCTTTTTATGGTCTAGACCAACTCCAATTCAACGGAATGCACCCGTTTATTAGGGAAGTGGCTCTCTTGTTCCCGTCTTACCGCCTTCGCGGAGGCAGTTGCCAGAATGGCCCCGACTAGAAAAGTTCCCTCTTGAGGAAAGTGTGAAAACTTTTTCCTATTTCATGCCCACGCTCTTGATCCCAACCAGGCGCGCTTCAGGGTGGAATGTAAAGAGTCGCGTCTTCACCCACAGTCTGCCCAATCTTGTAAGAGCAGCATTTTGAATCTCAGTCTCTCCAGCCCGTACGAGCGATGGCTCCTCCCAGGGAATGTCATGATGGGCTGTTTTGAGGGCCAGAGACGGAGAATTACCCTGCCACGCAAGTGGAAAAAGCGCGATCTCTGGTCTAGTGATCGCGCAGACCGCTTGTGCGTCTCTACCCGTAAGTGCGGCAAATAGAGCAGATGGCAAATCATGGTCCGGACCAAGCGGCAGGTGACATGTCTGCGTGGCACGTGGGTTAATTTCGAGCAGCAAGGGCTGGCCGGTCTCAGCATCCATACTAAAATCCAGTCCGAACAGTCCGCTTAGCCCAAACGTTTTCGCGACGATCTTCGCCATGCGGAGCATCTCACCGTCGGGAAGAATGCGGAGGATGGAAGATGGACCGTGCTTGCTCCAGGTATGCAGCACTTCAGCACTGATGCTTGCGAGAACTTCGCCACTTGCGCACGAAACGGCTATGTTACTTTCACTGCCTGCAACAAAGCGCTGGATGCTGACGCTGAGTTTTGTTCTTTGGAGCCAGGGAATCAGCAGACTATAATCATGCTCAAGGCACACCTGTTTCAGTACTGACATTGCAGATGCTGGAGCGCACAGGCGTCGAAAAGCATCTTTCGCTTCCGCTAAATTTGTAACAACGAGTACACCCTCTCCACTCCAGGTGCCATCTGCTTTCAGAACCGCCGGAAAGCCGTGCTGCTCAGACCAGACCATAAGATCTCGCCTGTCCCCGACGGACGATGTCTCAGGAGCTAAAATCCCCTCATTAGCTAAAATTTTGATGAACTTGGCGCGCGACTCAAAAGCCGGGTAACTTGATGGATCTCCCAACGAGCGTTCAATAAGGTTTCGAAGACTCCGAGAATCTGCGGAGCCTGCACGTACAGCAGACCGATGCAACGACCGAAGATAGATCGCTGCCAAGTCGTCGCCTGGAATCACTAAATCAGGATCGCTGCACGCAATACCTTTTTTAAAGGAACTAAGCGGCCACAAACTGTGGAATAAGTAGCGTTCGTGTACGGCAGTAATCAGCCGAATAGGATGATTGGACGGGCAAATTACCTCAACTTCAAACCCGGCCTTCGTCAGGGCGAGCGCGAGGCGCGCCGCCGAAAACCAGCGGCGAGTCGTTACCAGCAGTACTCTTGGTTGAGAGCGCATAGTACAAACTGAGCAAGATATCTATCTGAACTGTAGCATTGACCGAAGCACAGTCGCATGGCCACTCTTAGATTTGTTTGTCTAACTTATGGCAGGCTAATTGCTATCTGATCCGACGTATGCAATACAGCGTAGATACCATTATTGTAGGTGCTGGTCCATACGGGCTCTCCATCGCCGCTCACCTGCATGCCGCCAACATCTCTGTGCGCGTCTTTGGAAAGCCGATGAATACCTGGCGTGAGCATATGCCTGACAATATGCTGCTCAAATCAGATGGCTTTGCTTCAAATCTTTATGAGCCAACAGGCACCTTCACACTAAAGTGCTTCTGCAAATCACATTCATTGCCATACCACGATGTCAATCTTCCAGTCTCTCTTGAGACCTTCGTAAAGTATGGTCTCGAGTTTCAGCGAAGGTTTGTCCCAGACCTGGACGAACGTTCGGTTACAGCTGTTGACGTGCACTCGCCAGGCTTCAAGGTCACACTTTCAGACGGGCAGGAACTGATTTCACGTCATCTCATTCTTGCTGCTGGTGTAACTCACTTCTCTTACATGCCCGACGATCGCGCGGTTCTTCCTAAACATCTTGCGTCCCACAGTTCTCCCTACACCAGCCTGAAAAAATTTGCCAATCGTCACGTTACGGTCCTTGGCGGTGGAGCTTCGGCGATCGATCTCGCAGTGCTCTTGCACGAAGCTGGCGCGAAGGTAAACCTTGTCGCGCGGCGGCGTACTATCCGTTTCCACAATCCCCCCGCGCTCAAGCGGCGCAATCTATGGCAACGTGTGCGTACTCCGGCTTCAGGCCTCGGACCAGGTCTTAAATCACGCTTTTTCTGTGAAGCTCCCGGAGTTTTTAGACATTTTCCATTCAAGCGAAGGCTTCAAATCGTAGAGCGGCACCTCGGTCCAGCTCCGGGCTGGCCCATGCGAGATAGGCTTATGGGTAAAGTCTCTATGAACTTAGGTGTTCGTAGTCTCCGCGCCCAACCCGCTGGAGAAGGACTTTGTCTGACCTTCATTGATGAATCGGGTACGCAGCGCGAGCAGTTAACCGACCACGTGATCGCCGCTACAGGCTATCGAGTCGATGTAAACCGATTGCATTTCGTAAGCCGAGACATCCGCCAACGTATGCACATCGAAGGCACGTCACCAAAGCTGTCTGCAAATTTTGAGAGCTCGGTACCCGGACTCTATCTGGTAGGCATTGCGGCTGCAATCTCTTTTGGTCCGCTCATGCGTTTCGCATTTGGAGCAAAATACGCATCCCGCAGGATCACAGGCCACCTTCTAAAAGGTAGTTCTATTATTGAGCATCATCGAGCTGTCACGATCGCACTCAAATAGCTCTACTGATAACGGCAGAGGCTATGCCTGCTAGCCATCGTTGTCCAGCAGCAACCTCTTCTTCGCTCAACGACTTAACCCAGTCAATATGATTGATGTACGGCTCTCGTAGGGTCGTTGCTAGAGGGCAGGGGACCGTCTCAGATGCGAAGCATACTTTCTCTTCGCCAAAGTTCGTAAGTAGGTCATTAAGGCGCACGATGCGTTCATCTACGCAGCGGTCAATCGTGACGAGAGCCTCTTTTAGAACAATCCGCAGGCTATCGCAGTCAGGATGAGGAGACAAACGGGCGAGTCTTACGTCGCGATACCAGGCTTTTAGCGCAAAAAGCTCTCGAATATAAGCGATGTTACTCCCGACCTTTTCCCCTGGCGCGGATCGCCGGTGTGGTGAGAAGAGCTTGTTGATTTCTACCCCTAACGAACCATAGAGGTGGCCCTGAGGAACCTGCCGCCGGATCACCTGTCCCGCAATGGTAACCGCTCCAACGC
>CALMAV010000302.1:0-1831 GCA_937859895.1 uncultured Bryobacterales bacterium
CATCAGGCGTTCACGCCATGAGTGACGAAGCGCACAAGGCCAATGGGAAACGCTCCGCGGTTCACGGATACTCACGGAGTTCTCAACCGCCAACAATGCCGGGGAAGATGTAGGATCGCTGTCGCTAACTCGCTTTGTCCAATTCGGCTACTCTGGCCGCAATCAATTGCAGGTCCTTGACAAACAGGGCGTACTCTTCTTCAGCACGCTCCTGCGCCCGCAAGATAGCTGAGGGGTGAATGGTGGCCACCAACTCTTTTCCCCAGCGATGCGGAAAGAACTTGCCACGATCCGTGGTAACGCGGAACTCACGGCCCATTAGCGCTTGCGCCGCAGTCGCGCCCAGGCACACAATCAGCTCCGGTTCAATAGAAGCCAGCTCCGCTTCCAGCCACGGCCGGCACGCAGAGATTTCGATACCGGTCGGCTTAGCATGAATCCGGCGCTTGCCCCGCTCAATAAACTTGAAGTGCTTTACGGCGTTGGTAACGTAGATCTTTTCGCGATCGAGCCCTGATTCATGCATGGCTTTGCTCAGAAGCCGCCCGGCAGGACCAATGAACGGGTGTCCCTTCATGTCTTCCTCGTCGCCCGGCTGCTCGCCTACCATGACGACTTTGGCGTCGCTAGGGCCTTCACCGAACACAACCTGGGTTGCATGTTCATATAACTCACAGCCACGGCAGTTGGGTGCTGCTATTTGCAGCTCTGAGATGCTTCTGGTTGCGGGCACAAACGGTGCCGCTGATGTCTTCTGACTAGTTGCCATCTGATTGACTCTGGTATCTGCTTTCGCTAAGAGACTGGATATCAGCTGCGCTTCAGGTAGAGTGGCCCAATGGCGCACCGGCATCTCCGCCTTCATTGCCTTCACCTTCACGCGCGCAGGATTGAAAATAGACGCATAGTAATCGCGCCACAGATCCTCGAGCTCGTCAGCGGGGGGCGCCTCTGATCGCGGGACGCCCGGTCCGAAACGCAGCTCATTCGTATCCCAATAGGCGCTCCGATCTGGGGTGAGGATGGTCCAACGCATCGCGCCAAAACGATCGGCAAACCATGGCGCTAGTGCTTCCACAATCAGATGATCGGGCCGGTGCCAGGCAACAAACTCCTCGGGCTCTGCGCCCTGCACACGCCGGAACCGCACGAAGGCTTTCATCTTGTGCATGTCGCGCGTGATTGCCTTTTCCATCAGGTTCAACTCGCGGGTGTCGTCGTCGATGTCGATCTTTAACAGCGAGCGCTCGCCATGCGTAAGCCGGTAGAGAACACGGTATAAGAGTGGCCACTTGCGGTCGTCCCGATGAAGAGCGACCGTCTTGGCTGTTTGTAGGAACTCTTTGGGTACGGTGGTCGTCGTTTGCGTCGCTGCACCAGCTTCAGTCTCGCCGGAAAAGAGACCAGGCGTCCAAAGAACCTGGTCCGGCGGCGTATCGCTTGCCAGTAAGTGCCTTGCAGCTGTACGCCAGCCCGCAAAATCAGAGACCTCGACCGCCGTCACAGTTCGCCGGACCGTGCCGTTTCTGCTGCCTCAAAGAGAGATAGCTGCTTGTGAGGGACAACTACCTTGTCCGGCAAGCGCGGGCTGTCAATTTGCTTCGTCGCTGGATTGCTATCGGCAGTGACAACAAAGTACTGTGATTTCTTCACCGAAATTTTGAGCTTGGCCAAATCCGCTAAGGTGAGCTTGCGGTAACGTCGCACTTGCAGTATGCGCGTGACATTCCGAACGCCAAAGCCTGGGACTCGAAGCAGGGCAGCCTTTCCAGCTTTGTTTACATCAACGGGGAAGAACTCCCGATTCCGCAAAGCCCACGCAAGCTTTGGG
>CALMAV010000302.1:1841-5376 GCA_937859895.1 uncultured Bryobacterales bacterium
TTGTCTAACGCAAAATTGCGGTCGCCCTCGGTCGTCAGTTCATCGGCCGTGAAGCCATAGAAACGCATCAGCCAGTCGGCCTGATAGAGGCGATGTTCGCGGATCAGGGGAATCTTCTGCAATGGCAGCGCGGGATCAGCGTGTGGGATCGGACTGAATGCAGAATAGTAAGCCCGGCGCAGGCCATAAGTCTTGTACAGGCCGGCGGACTTGTCGAGCAACACTGAATCAGGCGCGTCGGTTGCGCCCACTATGAACTGCGTGCTTTGCCCGGCTGGCGCAAATCGTGGCGCCTTCCCCTGGCGATTCGTCTTATCCTTCGCATTGAGAATGCCATCAGCAATCTGCTGCATCGATTGCTCGATATCTTTGTGCGTCTTTGCCGGAGCTAGTTGCGCTAAGTCGCTATCGCGAGCCAGTTCAACATTAGCGCTTAACCGATCAGCCCACTGCCCAGCTTGGAGCATCAGTGCTTCAGAAGCACCGGGAACGGCTTTTAGATGAATGTACCCGCCGAAGCCGTGGTCGATCCGTAGCAGCTTGGCCACTCGCACCAGCTGCTCCATCGTGTAATCCGGGCTTTGAATAATTCCCGAGCTAAGAAAGAGCCCTTCGATATAGTTCCGCTTGTAGAACTCGATAGTCAGGAAGGCAACTTCTTCCGGAGTGAAACGTGCGCGCTTGGTATCACTGGAAATCCGGTTGACACAATAGCTGCAGTCGTAGATACAGTAGTTGGTCAGCAGAAGCTTCAGAAGAGAAACGCAGCGTCCGTCGGGAGTGTAGCTGTGGCAGATCCCCATCCCGTCCGTGTTGCCTAATCCGCCCGGGACGCGTGCCCGGCGCGACCCGCTACTGGCACAAGAGGCATCGTATTTAGCGGCGTCGGCCAGCACGCGGAGCTTTTGTTGAACTTCCACCAGACTATTAGATGTGTCCCAGCCCCTAACAGTTCTACTCGATTTTGTTTTGGGCGAATCAATAGAACTAGTCTTGGTACGACTTTAAAAGTAAATCGACCGACTGCCCGGGAGTACCTTCAAAATCATAAACTCTGCGGTTGGCCATAGTTACCGGACTAGCCAGCAGGACGGGAGCAAAGTGGACGTGGGAGCGGAGTGAGCGGAGTGGACGGCCTGACGGGAGAGAGTGGGAAAATAGCTGAACTTGTGCCAGCTGTCTGCTGTATTGGCTGATTCGGGTTAAGAAAGACATTCAAAGCTCACTACCCGGTTCAAAACATGTAAATCGCTGTAAGCATTGCTCTTAGGGAACTTGGGGGAGAGCTGGCGCCATCAAGATTGCTTCAGAGAAGAGTAGGTCTTCGCGAAACTAAGCAAACCGGTTTAGGAATTGAAGCTATAGACTCATGTTGGCACGCTTGATGCTTGTTTAAGCGATGCTGTCAGGCTGAGTTTGCCCTTAAATTAAACGGAGCGCTCAATAGTGAACTTGCGCATATTGCTATGCAGGTCCGATGCTTGAATCAACTGCTCACGTCAGGCCGTCCCTTTCAGATCCCTTTTTTCAGATCAGTTGGAAACGGTGCCGAATTTGCAGACGAAAATCATCAGGCAGATTTTTTAATCTTCGTATGGTTTGAGCAGTAAGCCGACCGACTGCCCAGGAGTACCTTCAAAATCATAAACTCTTCCGTCCGCCATAGTTACCGGACTAGTCAGCGGGATGAATGGCTTGTCGCCGCCCCAGATGTTGAGAACGTTAAACCCTATCTTTTCAGCCCAGGCTTGCAAGCCATCACGAGAGACAAACTGGTTCAGATGATCGAAAGCCGAGGAGTTGCGGCGATGCTCCACCATCTGCTCAAACACTGCCCAATGGCTGGGAACCTCAAACTCGAGGAACGAAACCACTACCCGGCCACCGGGCTTCAATACGCGAAATGCCTCTTCAAGGTAGAGGTAGCTCTCCTGATGCAGAAGGTGAGTGATTACGCTGAAGAAGCAGACCATATCGGCGCTGCTGCTTTCTGCCGGAATAGACAGGCCCGCCGCCTCCTGGAATTGGAAGTCTTTCCGGTCAGCCAGGCGTTTAGCATGAGCAAGAAAATCCGGCACTACGTCGATGCCCAGGTACTTGCCTTTCAGGAAACGACTCAGTGGTACGGTTAGACGCCCGGAGCCACAGCCGACGTCGATGATGAAGTGATCGGCCTCCAAGCCGCAGCTCCGAACCAGATCAAAAAGAATACGGCCCATAGGCTCGAAATCGCCGTCGACACCTGCCGACATTGCTTCGGTATGGCCCACGCCCGTTCCTAACTTCTTTGCGTACTTACGATAGGAGTCCTTGAAGTCAAAACCCTTCATCAGAATGCTTGTGAGATTCCTTTTCCTGGCCGAGTTGGAGCGGGATCTCCCCTCAATTCAGCGAATCTAACACTGTAGCAATCGGCACCGCCGGACTCTGGCCACGCGCCTAGTGGTGAGTGCCAGTCTGAGAATGCTCAAACATTTCATGTTCGGAGGCAGTACCGTCGGCAAAGTCGTTCTGTTGATCAAAGGGAAGCACGAAGGGTTTTCCTACAATTTGAACGTGTGGGAACAGAGACGGTATCAGATTTTCGCTTACGGTCACATTCACCAGTTCTAGCGTGTTGCGGATACGGCAGAAGGTAACATCAGCAAGTTCAGTTTTGCCGACCGTGGTACCGATCTTCATCAAAGCCTCGACATCGTTTGAAAAATGGATGGGAGTCCGAATAGCAGAAGGCGTTGAAGCTGTCAACGAATTAATGTAGGTTGGTTTCCAATCGATATCGTTAAGCAAGCGGTCGTGAATCACATCGGCCATGCCCACTCCCACAGCACTGTGGTAAGTCAAAGCGCTCAGCCCGCGGGCGTAGATGCGATGGACTTTCGGAATATCATCGAACGGGTTGTACTGGCACTGAATACTCCGGTTAATCACCTTAGTGTCCATACCTGCACCACTGATGTTCTTGCCAATTTCATCGATGATGAGAACGTCAATCTCGGGAACTGGAAGCTTGGCTCGCCACGATTTGACTTCGGCCAGCAAGCGCTCTTCTTGAGCAATGGCTGCAGCTGCTCCTTCTCTGAAATTAAGGGCCGTCAGTCCCGCAGTTTCGTGGTGGGCCCCTTCCTGGATCGCGAGCCCGCCCAGGACTTTGCCCGTTTTGAAAATCTGCGTGCCCGCACTGCGGATTACCTGCTCCAACCCAAGCCGGTAAGCAAAGGTGTGGTACTGGCGGGCACCGGCAAATTTTCCGAGCCCAATTGCCATCATCTTGTAAAGTCCGCTCTCCAGTCGGCCCGAAAAATCGGTGTGCCACTTGACCCGCCCGACTAGGAATATTCCATCTGACTCATACGCCTGCTTGTCAATGAAGGTCTCGATGCCCTCGTCGGTTTTTCCGACGTGTTCTACATCCAGAGAACTCTCCACCGGTACTCCTAGCGTTGCTTCATGGATCCCGTAGTGAGCTAAAACATCTGCTTGACCTTCCGCGGTCGCTGCCCCGTGGCTGCCCATCGCCGGAAAGATGAAGGGC
>CALMAV010000303.1 GCA_937859895.1 uncultured Bryobacterales bacterium
CAAGCGCACCAAGTTGACTTTGACTGAGAAGGTGGGCTGTTCACTTTGCGCATAAGCCGCGCCAACAGCGAGTGCAGGCAAGAATAAGCAAAACAGCGTTACGAAGTCACGGCAGGGTAGGCGGAGGAGCAACTGCCAGCAAATTTTCATCCCACTCCCCTTCAACCCAAACGGCGCCATCAGCGAAATACTCTTTCTTCCAGATTGGAACTTCGCGTTTCAACCGATTGATGGCTTCAAGTGCCGCATCAAAAGCGGGTTTGCGATGGGGTGCAGAGGCTGCCACCACAACACTGGCTTCTCCGACTTCAAGACGACCCAGTCGATGCACGATTCCCACGCGCCCGATTGCAAACTGACGGGTGATCTGCTCTCCGATGGAGCGCATTTGGCGGACAGCCATATCCTCGTAGCACTCGTACTCGAGATAGAGCGTTTCCCGACCCTTCGTATTGTTCCGAACAACGCCGTCAAAGGTGACGACCGCGCCATCTTCCGGCCGCTGCACTTGCTGCACAAGAGCAACTTTGTCAATGGGTTCGCGAGTGATGAGGAACAGAGCATCCGACCCTGCCGAGCCCCCACTGACTGGAGGAAGAAACGCAATCTCGTCGTTGTCGGAGACGGGTGTGTCGGCGCTGGCGAACTCGCGATTCTTGGCAAACAAGATGGACGGGCGCCGGCCCTGTGCGGTTGCAAATCGGGAGCTATACAAAGCAAAGATGCTGCCGATTGTTGGGTGGGGCTCAGTCAACTCAATCGTTGTCTCGGCAGTGCCAACCAAGTCCTTTAGAACTCCAAAAAACAGAACTTTGACGGGCATGTCTGAATGCTAGCAAGGGCGTCGCTACTATAGCGGAGGAGCAGTAATGTAGTGCGGCCTCAAAACCAGACCAGCGTTCGTGTTCGTTATGCCGAGACCGATCAGATGGGTATCGTGTACCACGCGAACTATCTGATCTGGATGGAGATTGGAAGGGTAGAACTGGTGCGGGCGCTCGGAGTCAACTACCATGATTTGGAAGCTTCGGAAGGCTTGCTGCTCTCAGTTATCGGAGCCAGTTGCCGCTACGTTTATCCGGCTCGATACGACCAGCAAGTGATCGTACGGACCGAACTGGCCCTGGCGAATGCACGGACCGTTGAATTCGAATATGCGATCCGCTCCTGCGAGCCCGACCGCTTGCTCGCCGAAGGCAAAACCCGGCATATGTGGCTGAACCGTGATCTGCGCCCCACGCGCCTGCCTCCGCAGTATTTGGAATTGCTGCAGGGAAAGGTTGCCGAATGACGCACGATGTCCTGATTGTCGGCCCGCTTCGCTGCAACTGTTCCATCTTCGGAGATGAAGGAAGCAGCGAAGCCATTGTGATCGATCCGGGTGGAGACTTGCAAGCCATCCGCAAGAAACTGGAGGAGCGTGCGTTGCGCGTGAAAGCAATCGTCATCACACACGCTCATATCGACCACGTAGCAGCCGCCGCCCAGTTGCGGGCTGAGACCGGTGCCCCGGTTTATATGAACGAGCGTGACGGAGCGCTGCTGAAGATGCTGCCGATGCAGGCGGATTGGATTGGTGTATCCGTTCCGGAGACTCCGGCGATTGACCTCAATGCGAAAGACGGCAGCAAGTTGGAGTTGAGCGGGTCAGAGTTTCACGTGTTGGAGACGCCGGGGCACACCGAAGGCAGCCTCTGTTTATGGATACCGGCAGAAGGCAAGCTGGTAGCCGGAGACACACTATTCCGCCGGTCCATTGGCCGGACTGATTTGCCAGGCGGCGACGGGCGCCGAATCTTGCAATCCATCGCGACAGTGCTGATGCCATTGCCCGAGGCGACGGTGGTCATTCCCGGGCACGGGCCAGCGACAACCATCGGCGAAGAGCGGGAATTTAATCCGTTCCTGCAAGGCTAGGATTCAGGTGGAGCGCCAGCAGCCTTCAACGTGCCGAGGACGCTGCTGATCAACTCTTTCGCATCAGTCAGATTTTTGCTAATGATTTGAATATCCATCGCAGGCTTGCCCGGCTGGCGAGCGCTTTGGCAATAGACACCGTGCTGACCCACCAACACCAAGGCATCGGTGATGCAATCGAGTGTTACCGCAAGACGCCCGCGTTCCTGACCCATCATGAACTCGTAGCGCTCCAGGTCCTCCCGGCGATCGTCGTAAACCGTCATCTCCTCAGTCTCGCAGGAAGAAAGAAGGCATCATGAAGGCAATGAAGTCGGATTCCGTTGCGTTGCCGGGTGAAGCGCTTACTTTTCTTAGTCAGCTGAAAGATAACAACGACCGCGATTGGTTTGCCAGCCACAAAGGCGACTACGAGCAGTACGTGAAGGCTCCACTGCTACGGCTTGCCGACGCCCTTAGCGACGCACTTGCACCAATTGCGCCCGCGTATGCAAGTCCTGCCGAAAAAGCTGTGCGCCGGATCTATCGCGACATTCGGTTCAGTCCGAACAAAACGCCTTACCGGACAGAGTTAGAGATCCTGTTTGCCCACCGCGATCTTGGCAAGAAAGGGGGAACCGGTTTGTACCTCGCGATCTCGCCCGAGAAGTTGCACATTGTTGGCGGCCTGTATTGGCAAGAACCAGCTGGGCTGCACGCGGTGCGTGAGTACCTATCTGAAAACCTCACGCCTTTCCAGAAGCTACTCGCTCAAAAAGCTACACGACAAACCTTCGGTGCTCTCACCGGAGAACAGATGAAGCGTCCCCCGCGCGGGTTCTCGCCGACTAGCCCGGCTATCGGTCTCCTTCAACGGACGCAATGGCTGCTGCAGTGCAGCTTGCCGCCTGAGACAATCACCAAACCTGGATCAGCCGAGATTGTCTCCGGGCACTTTCAAACATTGCTGCCATTCGTGCAGTTTTTCGAGCCGCCATTACTTGCAAAAGTTAAGCCTGTGCATTTCGACTGAAGGCATCGAGGTAAAGAAGTCGAGCAATGATAGAAAAACTTCCAGCTTTCCCGGCTTAGGGTACTGCCTGAGGCTTAGGGATTCTCTTATAACTTATTCAAGTTAAATGACTTGCGCTTGCACGCCCAATTGCCTGGAAGCTCTAGCAGGGTGTGGCAGGTCACGTGCTCATAACAGCATCGAGGAGAAACATTTTATGCTCTGGTATACCTGGGTGTTCTTGGTCATTGCACTGATTGCTGCCGTACTCGGCTTCGGCGTCGTCGTCTCGGCGGCTGCTGGTATCGCGAAGATTTGCTTTGCCATCTTCGTGGTCTTGTTTCTGGTCAGCATCCTTGCTGGCCGACGTAGCGCCTTGTAGACCGTTTACAGGGCTAGTCTGACAAACGAGACACTTCGCTCTCATACGTTTCGAGCGAAGTATCTCGTTTTTGGTCAGTACCCTTGATATGGGTTGTAGTAGTATCCCTGCTGGTAGTAGCCTTGGCGGTACAAGTGCTCTTGTCGCTCGCGCTCCCGCCACTCATGTTCCCGCCAGACTTGCCTACGGAAAGCTCTTTCCCGGGCTTCCCGTTCCCAATGCTCGCGACCGTGCCGATCCCAATCTCCGCGAAAGTGATCTCCCCGCTCGCCTTGATAGTACCCGTAGCTGTCTCCGCGCCCTCTCCACTCCTGAGCTGTCGCCACTGAAGGTACGACTGCCATAGCTGCAGCCACTGCCAACCCCAACACGCCAACCTTCTTCAACATGATGAACCTCCTTCAGGCTCTTCCGGAAGTCTTCGTTGCTTCCTGACCGTTGGACGTCACTGCCCGAGCTCTTGCGCCTCCGATTGTCAGTGAGTTCGCATGAATGCTTGTTAATGCGTCTCCCGCTAGAATCAGGGAGGCATGAAGGAAACACCCTGGGGCGATCTCGCCGTGAACGACGCGCATATTCACTTCTTCTCTCACTCTTTCTATGCCGGTCTAGCCAGGCAGAAAAAGTTCGATTCGCTCGAAAGCCTTGGCTTATTACTGGGATGGGACATGCCGCCGGCAGACGTGTACTCACTAGCTGGGCAGTGGCGGCGGGAATTGGATGCCCAGGGAGTTGATCGTGCCTGCCTAATCGCCAGCGCTCATGGGGACGAAGAATCCGTGGCACTTGCTGTCGCGACCGATCCCGACCGGTTCTATGGCTTCTTC
>CALMAV010000304.1:0-1500 GCA_937859895.1 uncultured Bryobacterales bacterium
CTTCCATACTCGTTACGTTGGGCCAGAGCTATTTGCTAAGGCGCTATGGCAGTAAGGGCGCGCACTCGCTAGGCGTGTAGTTAAAGTGATGAACATTCGAGGGGCACGAATTCTTGCAGCGCTGCTGTTTGTCGGCTTGTTGGCAACGCCGCTGGTATTTAAGCATTTCAAGCGGGCAGCTGAATCCAGGAAGCAGGCCGATGCGGGTGCGCGATCCCCGTATGGATTTGTCATGACCGAATCTGCAGCGGCTTCTGGAATTCACTTTCTGCACAAAGCGCCTACGCTCGACTCGAAGTTAAATCACATCATGGAGCAGGTTGCCTCCATGGGAGCGGCTGTGTCGGTGGTGGATTTTGATCGCGACGGGTTTGATGATCTCTATGTCACCAACAGCGGCGAAGGAACCACGAACGCGCTATACCGAAACAAGGGTGACGGAACGTTTGAGGATGTAGCGGCGACGGTAGGTTTGGCTGATCTGAACTGTGCCGATACCGGCGTGTCTATGGGTGCGGTGTGGGCTGACTATGACAACGACGGTTATGAGGATGTGCTGCTCTATCGGTGGGGCAGGCCGGAGCTGTTTCATAACGATGGTGGCAAGCACTTCACGCGCGTCAGTGAACAAGCTGGGTTGCCACAGTGGGTGAATGCTAACTCGGCTGTTTGGTTCGATTACGACAATGACGGCAAGGTCGATTTTTTCCCGGCTGGCTACTATCCGGAGAATGTAAATCTGTGGAAGCTGAAGGACACGCTGATGATGCCCGAGAGCTTCGAATATGCTCAGAACGGTGGGCGCAAGTATCTGTTTCATAATTTGGGCGGCGGGCGGTTCGAAGAAGTCTCCGAGAAGATGGGCATTAAGTCGCGCCGTTGGACACTGGCAGCCACAGCGGCTGACTTGCGGGGCACCGGCTACCCGGATCTGTTCGTAGCCAACGATTACGGGGTTTCAGATCTCTACATCAATAACGGAGGCAGGAGCTTCACCGAGTCAGGCAAGGAAACGGGTGTCGGTTATGCGCCGAAGAGCGGCATGACGGCATCGGTCGGCGATGTGCTAAATCAGGGGCAGTTCGGAATTTATGTTTCGAACATCTCCGAAGAAGGCGTGCTGGTGCAGGGCAACAATCTCTGGATGCCGCAGATGGACGCGGCTACGCACCGGATCAAGTATCAAAACCTGGCGAACGCGATGGGTGTGGAATTGGGCGGTTGGAGCTTTGGCGGCCAGTTCGGTGACTTGAATAACGACGGCAATCTTGATTTGTATGTAGTTGACGGCAACGTTTCGCTCGATCGTGAACGTAACTACTGGTATGACTATTCGAAAGTTGCTGGCGGGAACAAGAGCATCATTTCAGACGCAGCAAACTGGCCTCCGCTAAAAGGCCGCAGCTTGTCGGGCTACCAGCAGAAGCATGTCTGGGTGAACGATGGAGCCGGGCAATTTTCTGAAGTCGCGCAGATGGTTGGGGTGAAAGATGTGTACGA
>CALMAV010000304.1:1510-4503 GCA_937859895.1 uncultured Bryobacterales bacterium
ATAAAAACAGCGTGACGCCGGCGAACCACTGGGTCGAATTTGAACTGGAAGGAGTGCGGAGTAACCGGAGCGCGATCGGGGCGCAGGTCCGCTTGTTTTGGAACGGTCAACAGCAGTTGCAGGAGGTGTCGGGCGGCAGCGGATTCTGTTCGCAAAATCAGCGCCGACTTCACTTCGGTACTGGCAAGACGGCCCAGGTAGACCGAGTTGAGATACGTTGGCCTGCTGGAGGCAAGCAGGCCATTGCTTCGCCCAAACTTGATAAAATTTACAAGATCAAGGAACCGGCATGAGCGCTGCAGTTGGCACATCGAGTGATCGGATGGTGGGCAGGCAGCCGCGTCCAGAATCAATCCTGCATCGCTTCTTTAGTGTTCAAAACCGTTACTTGCCGCCGATCATCATTACACTGATTCTGTTGGTTGGGCAGGTATCGTTCGGATTGTTGGAAAGCCTGTCTCGCACATTGCTGGCGATTGCGACCGCGGTTGCATTTGAAACGGCGCTGTCACTTCTATTTACCAGGAAGCTGCCGCATTTGGCAAGCGCCTACATCTCTGGTATCAGCGTTGGCATTCTGATACGCTCGCCTGAACTTTGGCCCTATGCAGTATGCAGTGCCATTGCGATTACGTCTAAGTACGTGATCCGGTGGAAGGGTCGGCATCTGTGGAATCCATCGAACTTTGCAATCAGTGCGATGCTGCTGCTTGCGCCGGAGTATGTGGCAACACTGAGTGTGCAGTGGGGCAATACAGTCTGGCCGATGCTGATTGTGTGGGTGCTAGGTGCCTTGATCGTGATTCGGGTAAAGCGCTTTCATATTACGGCTACCTATGTTCTATCCTTTATTGCTTTGTCGTTTGGACGAAGCCTTATCACAGGGCATCCCTTCCTGGCTGAAGTGGCGCCGATCACTGGACCGATGTATCAGTTGTTCATCTTCTTTATGATTACTGACCCGAAGACCACCGTGAAGCCGCGCTGGGCACAATGTTTGGTGGCGTTTCTGGTAGCTGTGGTGGAGATGGCGCTTCGCTTAGGCGAATCGATCCATGCACCGTATGGTGCTTTAGCGATCGCGGGTCCGATTGCAAACGTGATCGAGATTGGCTTAACCTCGCGCCGTAAACCATCATTGTTAAGCGGTTCTGTTTCCGGCACTTTGGTATCATCAGGCGCGACCTCGGAAAAGCCCGTCGCGGTATAGCGTTCTTCGACCATGGCAGCGGGGATGAATAAAATACAGCGGGCTTCCCTGCCCTGGATAAGCGCAGCGCTGCTCGTTGGCATCTGGACGCTGGTTTGGCGACTGCATATCTTTCATCAAAGCGCCTTTCCATCGCCGCAATCGGTGGTGACTGGCTTCGGCGAGGAGCTGAAGAACGGCCGGTTGTTTGACGACCTAATTACGTCGTTGTATCGAGTTACCCTAGGCTTCTTGCTGGCTGTCTGTAGTGGTATCCCGTGCGGCATCTGGCTTGGCAAGACACTGGTTGCGCGAACCGCGCTGTTGCCGTTGATCAACTTCTTCCGAAATCTATCGCCGCTGGCATGGATCCCCTTCGCAATTCTCTGGTTTGGCGTTGGCGATTCGGCATCTATCTTTCTTATCTTCCTGTCAGCGTTTTTCCCCGTGATTGTCTCTACCATTGCTGCCGTAATGAGCATTCCCTCTGTGTACTTTCGAGTAGCGGACAATTACTGCTTTGGAGCTTGGGAAGAGTTGACGCAAGTCATATTGCCGGCCATTATGCCGGAAGTAATCACAACGCTGCGGATGACAGCCGGGCTCTGCTGGCTGGTGGTAGTGGCGGCAGAGATGATTGCAGGGCGCGACGGGCTTGGGTTTGCTGTGATGGATGCGCGTAATGGGTTGCGAAGCGATCTACTCGCTGTGGAGATGGTTTTGATTGGCTGCATCGGGGTGGTGATCGATCGGTTACTGATGCGTCTGACGCGCGTGCCGAGTGTGCGGTGGGGCTATGAGCGTTAGCGGCCCACATCCTCGAAAGATGCAAGCAACGGCCTTGCAGCTGCGAAATGTCCAGCGCCGGTTCGGATCTGTAGAAGTATTCCGAGACTTGTCGCTGGAGGTTCTCAACGGAGAGTTCGTCGCCATCGTTGGGCCATCTGGGTGTGGGAAGACCACCCTGCTCAACTTGGCTTCCGGGTTCGACAGGCCGGATGCAGGCACTATCGAGCGTCACGGCGAAGTGCGCATGGTATTTCAGCAGAGCGGATTGTTTCCTTGGCGAACTGTTAGAGGCAACATTGAACTAGGTCTGCGATCAGTTAGTAAGAAGGCCGAGCGTGCCCGGCAAGTAACCGACCTACTGGAGCTGATTCAGCTGCAGAGCTTTGAAGACCACTATCCCCACCAGTTATCGGGCGGAATGCGCCAGCGGGTTGAGTTAGCGCGTGCTCTAGCCGGTGATTCAGATCTATTGATGATGGATGAGCCATTTTCGGCGCTCGATTACCTGTCACGTTTGCGCATGCGGCAGGAACTTGCGCGCATTCTAACGCAGCGACCACGAACTGTTTTACTGGTGACGCATGATATCGAAGAAGCGGCACAGCTGGCTGACCGCGTGCTAGTTCTGAGTGAGCGACCTGCGGCGATTCGATATGAGGTCTGCATTGCGGCTACGCGGCCACGTGACCCCACCCATCCTGAAGTAATTAAAGCTACAAGGCATATCTTGCAGCAGCTTGGCATGGACGTAGAAGCTCTTCACCCTTAACTATGCCAGCGTAGGCCAGTCGAAGTGTTTTGCAGACATACTGGTAAGAATAGAAGGATAGATGCGGCCTCCAATTTTAAAGTGGATCATCGGAGTAGTTATTGTTGTCTCCGCGCTAGCTGTTTTACGGTTAAAGCTATGGCGCACGCCTGACAGCCGTGCTGCAATAGATGCTCATCGGCAGCAGTTGCAGGTAGGCTTTTTGCCAGTCACCTGTCATTTAACGTGTCCGGTGACTGATTTTGC
>CALMAV010000304.1:4513-7748 GCA_937859895.1 uncultured Bryobacterales bacterium
CGCACTAGCACCACAAGCAAATTCACTTCGCAGCGGTTTACAGATTTCCCAACTGTAGTGGAATCGATGAAGGCCAATCGCTTGCAGGCCAGCTTCATGATTGCGCCACTAGCGATGAAATTGCGAGAGCAGGGTGTGCCTGTAAAGATTCTGTATCTGGGCCATCGCGACGGTTCAACAGTCATCGTCCGAAAAGATCTGCCAGCAACCAGTTTGCGCGACTTACGAGGCAAGACCTTCGCGGTTCCGAGTAAGTACAGCAACCAATACCTGGTTATCCGCAAACTAATGGACGATCAGGGTGTCCGACCCGAAGATATTAAATTTGTCGAGATTCAGCCGCCGGATATGCCGCCAGCATTGGCTGCCAAGGCGATAGACGCTTACTTCGTTGGTGAGCCGCATGCTGCCCGTGCGCAATTGGATGGCAGCGGCCGTGTATTGTACATGGCAAAAGATATCTGGCCCCATTTTATTTCTTGTGTATTAGTTGCTCGCGAGGACTTAATTCAACAACGGCCCGAAGTAGTAAAGGATCTGGTCCGGGGCATTGCACAAAGCGGCGAGTGGGCAGAAACACACCGGCTGGATGCGGCCAAGTTGGTTGCGCCTTACTATCGCCAGGATGAGAAGCTGCTGCGTTTCGTCTTGACTCAGCCGCCCGATCGGGTGAGCTATCGCATGTTAAATCCAAGCGATCAGGATATGGAACAGATTGAATCGATGGCCCTGAAATCAGGGATACTGAAACAGCACATTGCGATGGCTGATTTATTAGACCGGTCATTCATTCCAAATGACATCAAGCCTGCAGATATTGACATGCGCGACGTGGCCCAGGTTGCAGCGAGTCGCTGAGAAACTCCTCCGTCGAGGAACTGAAGGTTCGGCGCATAAACCAATGCGTCTCAGCTAACGTTGTGAGAACTCTTCTATTTTTGTTGGTTGCTGCGGTTGCTTCCGCTGGAACTCCGCAGCGAATTATCTCGACGGCTCCAAGTATTACGGAAGCTCTCTTTGCAATTGGGGCAGGGCCGCGTGTTGTGGCTGTTACTGTTTACTGCAAGTATCCGCCCGAAGTTCACAAATTGCCTAAGATAGGAACTTATCTTACTGCTGATGTGGAGGCAATTTCAGCACTGCATCCCGACCTGGTGGTAGTGGAGAAACAACCTAACAACTTAGTGCAACAACTCAAGCTCTTGCGTATTCCTGAGATTGAAGTTCGGAGCGGGAACCTCGAAGAGGTGTACCAGGGAGCAATGGCCATGGGCAAAGCAGCCGGTGTGGAAGAGGGGGCGATTGCCTTTGTCACATCTACTAAGGCTGCACTTATCGATATCCAGGCACGAACATCATCCTTGCCCCATCCCACAGCGGTGTTTATTATCGGGCACACGCCAGGAAGTCTGCGCGGTCTTATCGCTGGAGCGAAGGGATCTTACTTTTCTGACTTATTAACTATCGCTGGTGCGAAGGACGTTTTTGCCGATTCCGTTGCTCCCTATCCGCAAATCACGCTTGAAGAGATACTCTCCCGCAACCCGGATTTAATCTTTGAAATGAGTGGCGAAGCCGAGCCGGCCCAAGCAGACGTACGAGCCCTATGGCAAGCTCATCCTTCTCTTCGCGCTGTCAAAAATAAGCACGTTTATGCCCTGCCTTCAGGGCCGTTTTTGGTTCCTGGCCCACGTGTTTTAGAGGCGGTTCGCGTCTTATTGCAACTGGTGCATCCTGAGGTTCAGCCCTGAGCCCGCTATTCCATCTCGACAATATCGGGATGCGTTTCTCGGGAGCACCGGTTCTACAATCTATCGAGCTAGACATGGATTGTGGCGAGTTCATTGCTATTGGTGGCCCAAACGGTGCTGGAAAATCCACTCTCTTGAGCATTCTTTCCGGACTGCTAACTCCAGCGGAGGGCAGTTGCTATTTTCGTGGAGTGGAAGTTAGTAAGTGGTCGCGACTTCTGTTTACCCGTCAGGTGGCCGTGGTGATGCAATCCGAACCATTGGCTTTTCCGTTCACTGCTAGGGACGTAGTAGCTATGGGGCGAACACCTCATTTAACCGGATTCTTCGAAACCGCAAATGATCGTGCCTTTGTAACTCAAGCTTTAAGGGATACGGAGACGTTGCACTTACAGTCTCGAGATTTCCGAACGTTAAGTGGGGGTGAGAAGCAGCGAGTGCTGCTGGCTTCTGCCCTGGCTCAGAGCCCCCAGGTTTTATTGCTGGACGAACCAGCTACGCATCTTGATATTCAGCATCAGGTGGCCTTGCACGAGCTTTTGCAAAGGCTGAGTCGGTCAGGCCTGTTGGTTGTAGCAATCACGCACGACCTGAATCTTGCGGCTGCTTATAGTGATCGGCTCATCTTGCTCTCGGAGGGGCGAATGATCGCTGACGATCATCCGACAGCGGTACTGCAGCCTCCTCTCATTCGAGAGGTGTTCAAGGTAGAGGCCGAGGTTCGACGGACAGCTGGCGGTAGGCCCTTGTTGACGTTTGGTCCGTTACACAATCGGATGGACGTTCAGTGATCTTGATCGGAGGCGGAAGCCGCTGTGGCAAGAGCACCGCAGCTTTAGCCCGCTTGAAGGCGGCAGGACCGCGCCAAGCATTTATAGCGACAGGAGTTGCCGGGGATCAGGAGATGCAGGAGCGGATTGAACATCATCGACTTTCTCGCGATCCCGCAATTACCGTTTGGGAGGAGCCGATCGCAGTGGCTGATCGTCTCGCCTCAATAGACGGTCAATATGACGGCATCGTGATTGATTGCCTGACGTTCTGGTTAAGTAACTTGATGTTATCCGGCACGGCAGGGTGGAACGAATCCTACACCGAACTTATCGAGCGTTCAGCACGGGCTGTAAGTCAAGTTATTCTGGTCACCAATGAGGTTGGCTGTGGTGTGGTTCCGTCGACGCTCTTAGGACGCCAGTTTCGAGATGAACAAGGCAGGCTCAATCAGCTTGCTGCATCTCACGCCAGCGAAGTTTATTGGATGGTGTTTGGTCTTAGTATGCGGATCAAATGATTGTCCGTGGTTTCTTAACTGCTCTGCAGTTTCTAACTCTCATCCCGGTATCCGGCTCGACAGGAGAAGGACTGGGTAAGGCGGCTCCTGCGTTTCCATTGGTCGGAGCCGCGCTCGGTTTTTTCGCTGGAGTTATAGTGTCGACCCTGAGCCCGCATCTAGGCTCCAACATAGCGGCGCTTCTTGCTCTGAC
>CALMAV010000305.1 GCA_937859895.1 uncultured Bryobacterales bacterium
TTCACCCGGCCCAGCAGTACGCCGATGATGGCTGCTAGCGAGCGCGCAATGGCAGCGCTGCCTTCAGGCGTCGTGACAATCTTGTAGCTGAACCAGCGGCTCCAATCAAACCAGCGGCTCAGGCCGACGTTGCCCGCAATGGTGTGGATGTCGTTTATGACCAGGCGACGATCTTTAGCCGCAATGCGGGCCATGGCTAAATTCAGTTCCGCAAGGAAACGGTTCTGGCCGATATGGGCCACCGAATCGAAGCTGCCGAGTGACCCAAGCGGCGCGGTATCAAAATTGTTCTGGATCACCTGACAGCCAACAACCGTGAATAATCTATGCCAGATCTCATTAAGGCGGGCAAGCTCGGCGCTGAGCAGAGTCTCCATTTCCGCCTCATCAGACGCGGGCGACGGAAACTGCCTGATGTTGCTGTAGTGCGTATGGATATAAATTAGGTCCGGCGCAAATGCTTTAATCCGTTCCGGCTCCAGGACAGCGTCTTCGTAGTAGCGCCCGTAGTCGGATTGGTAAAACTCCGGCCGCAACCCGGACTTCAGCAAAAAAAGCTCGAGCAGGTCAACGACTTCGCTGGTAGTCGAGCCGCCCAGGGCGGCAATTCGAACCGGATGCAGGCCAGGCGACTCGAGAAGTTCTCGCCGAAGCCTTTTCCGTTTCTGCAGAAGATCAGTGGCTTCAGCACTGGCGAAGTCAAACATACCTCAGGCCAGCATTTCAGAGCAGTACATGAGAAACAATCATTTAGCGGTACCGGTACTCCCACCAAATCTTGTTCAGCTCACGGAAAATGCTTGTCAATGCAGGAGTACGCGGGCTAAGCCGGCGTTGCCTACCGAATCGTAGACGCGCACCACCAGGAGGTGTTCTCCGGGGCGAAGTTTTTCCAAGTGGATGTGAAAACGTTCCTGCGGAGAATCAGTGATCCCATCGCTGGCCTCTATCGGTTGCCAGAAGCCTGCGTCGAGTGAGTACTCGCAGCGCCGAAGCGGACTGGTCTGATCTTTCGCGCTAACGTCAACATCGGCCATGGCCCCCTCCCGATGAGGCGCATCCACTGTCACTAAGGGAGGCGTATTGTCGATCAGCACAGAGGTGCTGACCAGTTCCGATTGGCGGGCATATGCCGGGGCATTGGCAGCCGAATCTGAAGCTACTACCCGAAACAAGTAGTGACCGTCGGCAAAGACATCCGGGTCAAGAAGAAGCGAGTTTTCTGTCATGCGGCTGCGGATCATCTGCCAGTCGGTTGCTTCTTCCGGCCGGAAGTAGAGGGCGTAGACCAGCTTGTCACCGTCGGAATCATCCGCCTGCCAGGTCACCTGAGTTTGCGTGCTCTGCAGGCGGGAAACCACTTGGCTTACCCCGGTTGTTGTGCTAGCCGCCGGCGCTTCGCCTGTATCTGTGACTGTCACTGAGTAAGCGGACGCCGAACTGGCGGCCGTTGCCGTTGCTTTAGCAGGATTGGTGCCTAGTGTCGAGCTAAGGGTGATGCTGCGCACAGTGGGCGCATTATTCTGGGGCAGGTAAGGCACCGAAATGGAGCTACAAGCGGCATTGCTGCCGGCAGGCCACTCCCCTCGCCACTGGATAAACCGGGCGATGGGACTGGTGATGAGCGAGTGCTGTGGGTCATCTAGAGGGCTGGACCAAGGGCTCCAGGTATCATCGGGGCGCGCAGAATTACCCGTGCGAGTCTGAAAGCGAAGGCCTGACCCGGAGAGCAGTCGCCACTGCAGATGGCCCCATCGAGCAACAGCACCGGAATCGTGTACCGGCGACTGGTAGCTGGCCGGGCCGCGAGTATCGGGATCGAAGGCCAGTAAGCGCGCCGGATTGCTCTGGGCAGAATACAGTACACGCCCACTTTGCAGCAGCCGGGTCGCTTCCCGTTCGCCGGATTCGAGCAGAAGAGTGATCTTAAAGCCGTCCAACTGGTACACGCGTCCGTGGTCGTCGGTTGAGAAAAGCAAGCTGCCGTTCGAGAGCAGCAGATCATAGACGTTGTCGTCCTTGGAGCTGCGAAGAGTGGTGACGGTGCGGTCAGGAGCGATCAGGTAGATGGCTGATTTCTCAACGCCGGCTACCTCGGTGACAGGTGCAGTTGCAGCAGCGGTAGTAGTAGCGGCCGGCGTGGTGGCCGTGGATACAGAGGGTGTACGAACGGAGGTTTGCTCATTCTGCGTCGGCGGTTTCGCGGCACCTGATTCGTGAGCTTCCGTAACCGTGATCACGGTAGGCGTGGCGGACACCACAGTCGACGCTGCGCCCGTCGCTGCTGCCGCAGTCGCGCCCGTACGGGTAGAGAGCGCCCCGCCCAATGCTGCGGCATACACGGATCCATCCGGGGCCGCTACAATGGCGCCGATCTCCGGCAGGCTCGAATCGTAGAGGATCGTCGCGCGCCCGGGACCTGCGATGTCATATAAAAGGCCATTCGGGTCGGTACCCGCCAGCAGATGGCCGTTCTGCGCCAATGCTAGAGCCGTTACGTTCCCCTGCTGCGTTTCATAGAAAACATCCGCTTTGCCGTTTAGATCGATTCGATAGATGCGGCCGGTCTCCCCAGTGCCGGCGTAAATGGAGCCATCGCTGCCAAGTTGCAGACTCCAGATGTACTTCATCGGCGAGTGCCAGATCTCCTGCGCTTTGCCACTCTCGATGCGATACAAGCCGCCGTTGGGCGAAGTGCCGGCATAGACCCGTCCTTTGGTATCAACAGTAATGGCGAAGATTTCAGGCTGTTCCGATCGCCAGATGGACGTTGCGTGTCCGTTGCGATCAATGCGAAAAACTTCGCCGGTGTGCCCGGTAGCTGCATAGGTGGAGCCATCGGGGGCGGCAGCAATACTCCACAGCGCCGGCTGCCCGAGCGTGGCGGCCCAGCGCTCAGTTGGACCAGGGCGCAGCACCCCATCCGCACTCAGGGACAGTCCTTGCAGTCGCCCCTTCAAAATTTCAGCAAAACCGGAAGTATCCCAGGCAGTACTGGTGGCGCCTGGCAGAGAAGTCGCGGTAAATAGGGCAAATAGCGCAGTGAACAGAGGTCTCAATCAATCACTTCCACTTGAACGGTCCTGGCTCCAATAACGGCGTAGGAATCGGTGGGCACTTTCACTTCGGCCACCTGCGAGCCTCGCAAAGTAGTAGAGGCGGCGCTACTGGTCGGCGAGGAGGATACGTCGGCGAGAACCAGGGAGATAGAGGGCGGGGGGTCCGTTATCTCGCCACCGGGCATAGGGCCGGAAATAGTGAAGGATGGCTGCTGCCGCCAGAACCGCACATAGGCTGCGTCACTTCCGCGGTACTGGTTTAGGACATCAATCAACTGAGCAGCAGAATGCAGCGACGACTGGCTGATGCCTGCGAAATCCGGGCTGTTCAGAGTAAGCGCGTCACTGACTGTGATGTTTAGTCCACCCAACGGAGCACCCACTGGTACACGGTATTGGGCTGACTTGGTGATCTGATAGCCATTCTCACCCTGCAACAAGAAGTTGACCTCAACGGACTCGCCTGGATGTACCTGACTGCGCGAGGTCCAAGCCTGTGCGACACGCAACTGCCGCTTGCTCTCCACCGGCTCCAGGGTAAAGGCAATCTGCTTGATTCGCAGGTCCTGGAAGCCACCCCCGAGCAGAAATGTGAGCGGTACAACGGCGTCTACCGAGGCTTGCTGGGCCGCTCCGATATCGCTTACAAAGATATCCGCAATGGAGAGCGAGGGCAAGCCTCCTTCGAAATCGATGCGGCCGTGTAATCGAATGGAGCCCGTGCCGACTGTGCGTTGCGTTGCATCGAGAGTCGAAAATACTGCCGCCTGTGTGATGAACGGTGTAAGCAGACGATCGTTGACCACCTGAACGTGGTAATTCTGGGCGGGATGAGAAAGCGGCTGCACCGCAATTGTCATTGGAATGGTGTGAGCCCGCTGCCCGATTGTTCCGTAGATGGCAGTACTGACATCGCTAGTAATAGTACCGACCCACTCTCGTGCTGCAGAAAGCTTGAAAGACGAGTTCAGGGTTGGCAACAGTGCTACTACGTCCGCCCGAGCGAATGGCATTTCAGTAGTCCCGCTATCCAAGAAGCGATGGCCGAATGCATAGACCCGCTTGCCGTTTATGTAAGTGACTGTGCCGTCAGCACTAATGGCGAAATCGCCACTTAGCAACTGCACGCTGATCATGGACCCGGGCGCCACGGTTCCGGTGATTGCCTGAGAGATGGGCGTACCGGACGACACTCCCTGTTGAGGATCGAAGCCCATGCTTTGGAAACCAGATGAGAAGACCTGTAACGTTCTGGGCGTAAACCCTGAGAGCGAGAGCGGCGTAAAGATTTCCCGCATTCCGCCGAATAGAGAAATAGGGGCGTGCGACGAATCAGGCGAGGGAACTAATGAGGTTACTTTTTGAATAGCCGGAAGCTGCCGGGGAGCCAAACTGGCGTGCTCGGGCAAAGGGGAGGCGGAGAGCATTTGCTCGATAGGTTGAATACCGGCGATCGCTTCTTTAGAGAAGGGAAAACCAAGGGCAACGGCGCCGGCGAGTTTGCCGTCGATGTACACGGGGCTGCCGCTCATGCCTTGCATGACACCAGTCTGTTCGAGTGGACCGCCACTGAGTTTCGCGAGTATGATGGTCTGCCGTGGCGTGAGGTTTTCGAGGACACCGAGGATTTGGACTTGGAATTCCTCGACCTGGTTCCCGTGAAAGACAGTCCGTCCCACACCCTTCAGCCCCGGACGGATGTCCCGGAGCGGGAAGAGGTCCTGCGTCCAACCGAGAGTGGCGCAACAGAGAAGAAGGAAGAAAAGTATCGGCTTCGGGTTTACGAAACTGGCTCTCGACGGCCTAAAACAGGACAGTTGGCTCACATCAGTCATTGTTCCGCATGTTGGTTTGCAGTCTATCGTTGTGATTAACTAAAGGTGAAAAAAGCGTTCATGGTAAGCGCGCCCATAGCTTCTACAATTTCGGTTTCAAAACCACCTCAGAAGTTTGAGTGGCAACCGCTGGCTTGGTTTGGCGGCCTGCTGCTGCTGTGCTACGCGCCCATTTTGTACCGGATGGGCCAGCAATGGGCCAACGACGAGAACATGGGGCACGGGTTCTTCGTGCCTGTGGTGGCGGGCTACATTGCTTGGCAGCGGCGGGATACGCTGCTGGCCATTCCTCGTAGGAGCAACGGCTGGGGTTTGGTGCTGGTGGTGTGGGGTGCGGTTCAGGCTTTGGCGGCAACGCTAGGGGCGGAAATTTTCACCGCACGGCTGGCATTTCTGATCGCGCTTGTCGGTACCATCCTTTATCTCTGCGGCACAAAGTGGGTGAAAGCTCTAGGCTTTCCGCTGGCGTTGCTTCTGTTCATGATTCCAATCCCCGCGATTCTGTATGCCGCGCTTACGCTCCGCCTGCAGACACTGGCCAGTCAGCTGGGCGAAGTAATGATCGGCTGGATGGGAATCCCGGTGCTGCGGGCCGGCAACACGCTGCAATTGCCCAGTCAAACTCTTGATATCGCCGAAGCATGCAGCGGAATTCGTTCGCTTCTTTCGCTTGGATTTCTCTCTCTGGTCTACGCCTACTTCACAGATAAGCGCATCTGGATGCGTTGGGCACTGCTGGCCGCCACCATTCCAATCGCCATCGGCGCAAACGGCGTACGGGTCGCGCTTACCGGTCTTCTCTCAGAAATCAACACCCAACTGGCGCAGGGGGCGTACCATGAAGCTGAAGGGTACGTCGTGTTCATCGTTGCTTTGGCCGCGCTGATCATTACGCATCGCATCCTGTTGTTGGCGGCGAAGCGTTTCCGCCTGGAGGCCAGATGAATGGTTTATTGCAGTCGCGCAGTGCGCGCATCTTGACGTTAGTGCTTTTTGCACAAGCGTCAATCTTCTATGGCTTCTCCCGCCGGGAAAATGTGCCAGTACACCGACCGCTGGAGAAGTTCTCACTCCCGGCTAACACAAACTGGAAGCTGATTGAGGACAGCAAACTGGATGCTGAAACCCTGGAAGTTTTGAAGGCCGACGACATTCTCTCGCGCTACTACGCCAACCCTTCCACCGGGCAAGGTGCCACGCTCTTCGTCGCGTTTTTCGAGACACAGCGGACAGGTAAGGCTCCGCACTCGCCGAAGAATTGTTTGCCGGGCAGTGGCTGGGTTCCGTCACAGTCGGGAATCGCCGAGATCCCTATTGCGGGTGAGGCCAAGCCGGTGCAGGTTAATCAATATGTCGTATCGCGCGGACAGAATCAGAGTGTTGTTCTTTACTGGTATCAGTCGCGAACCCGTGTTGTTGCCAGCGAGTATTCAGCCAAAGTTCTGACCGTAACCGATGCTATCCGATTCAATCGCAGCGATACCGCGCTAGTGCGCGTGGTAGTTAATGTGACTGACGGTGATACAGCAAAGGCTGAGCGTACGGCCGTTGCTTTTGTCCAAAGCTTCTTTGAACCGCTGAAATCTTATCTTCCTTCTTAACAGTCTTCCTGACCGGCGGCAGTTGCTACCATCGGGGTTCATGCCAACCAAAGTCACAATCGTGAACAATGGCGCTATTCGTATTGAAGGCGACATCATTCTGCAGGATTCAGAAGGAAACACCTATGGGCTTGGTGGGCGTGGGGTAATCTCGCTTTGCCGCTGTGGGCTTGCTGAGAATAAGCCGTTTTGTGATGGAGCGCACGGGCGTGGCGGGTTCAACTCTCTTTGCAAGGCGCGCGATCTTCCTCCGCCGAAACCGAAGCTATAGGCCGCAACCGGCCTTATCTGAAATACGTCGTCCCGTTTGCCACCTAGCCCAGCAGTCGAGAAGCCGCATGGGCGCGTCATTGCGCTCGATATCCTGCGTGGCTTCTTGCTGCTCTGGATGACGCTGACGCACCTACCTACCCGCGCCAGCCTTATTTCCAATCAAACGTTCGGCTTTGTATCAGGAGCCGAAGGATTTATCTTTCTTGCTGGATTTATGGTGGGCCAGCTGGAGTACAGGCGTGAGCATAAGGGCGGGGAAATTGCTACCTTGCGCGACTTGGCCAAGCGCACCGCACGCATCTACGCCTATCACGTTGGTCTGTTAGTCATTGCCTTTACCATCTTTAGTCGCATAGCTGTTGACTTCAATCGGCTGGCCATACAGAATCTGCTTTCGTTCTACCTGCACAGCCCTGGCAAAGCATGGGTCGCCGGCCTGGCTTTGGTCTACCGTCCATCGTTGTTAGACATTCTGCCCATGTACATCGTCTTTATGGTGGCTACCCCACTGGCGCGCAGAGTTGCCCATCGACGGGGTTGGAGTCCGGTGATATACATCTGCCTGGGCATCTGGATCGCAGCACAGTTTGGCCTGCGCCACTTCGTTTATACTCACATTTCACTATTTGGATTGCATGTTCCAGAAGACTCTATCGGTGCCTTCGACCTGTTTGCGTGGCAGCTGCTTTGGATGGTCGCTTTGGCTTTGGGAACGCGATACGCGGATGACGCGGAGCGCGGAGGGCAACCCGCGTCCAACGGAGTTCAGCCTTGGCTGTTGCGCCTCAGCATTGCCGTAGCAATCATGTTTCTACTGCTGCGTTACAGCAGCGCAGATCAACTAATTAACTCGCAGCTACTGGGCTTCCTAACTGACAAATGGCGCCTAGGGCCGGCTCGGGTGGTCAACTTTGCCGCGATTGCCATTGTGCTCGCCCGTTATGGTTCGCAGCTTGCCAGCTTCAAACTGTTTGCGCCCTTAGCTCTACTGGGGCAGGCTTCGCTGGAAGTATTTTCCGTTCACATCCTGTGCTGCTTGGTCGGTGATTCGTTGGGCAAGGCTGCCGATCCGCAGCTCCCGCCTATAGTGCAGACGGCCCTACTGATCGGAACCATCTCAGCACTGTTCGCAACGGCGCTACTGGTGAGGCGTGTGACCGAGGCTCGGCGTCGGCGTGTCCTCAATCACGCAAATATCCGGTAAGTTGCGGTAATCTTCTGCAAAATCCAGTCCATAGCCCACAACGAACTCATCGGGGATCTGAAAGCCGATGTACTTCACCTCTACCTGTTGAATGCGGCGGTCGGGTTTATCCAGAAGAGTGGCAATGGCAAGAGACTTGGGCCGTCGCTGATGGAGGACTCGCGTCAGATAGCTGAGCGTGACGCCGCTATCAATGATGTCTTCAACGATCAGAACGTGATGGCCCTCAATAGCAGCATCCAGGTCGCGCGTCACTTTCACTTGACCGGATGTGGTCTTTTCGGACCCATAGCTGGAGATACCCATAAATTCAACACGAATGGTGTGCCGCTTTAGAGCTCGCACCAGGTCTGCCATGAAGATAAACGAGCCTTTCAGGATAGAGATCAGGTAGATCGGCCCATCCGGGTAGTCCGACTCAATCTGAGCAGCGAGGGTCTGAACGCGCGCTTGGATCTCGGCAGACGAGATGAGCACCCGCAAGTGAGAGGCAGACATGTTCAGCCATGGTAGCGTTTGCCACAGATGAACACAGATAAACACGGATTCGAACATTTAACAAACAATGCGCTTCCACTCGACTTTGGGCTTTTGGAAGTTGACGAGCAGACAGAGCGTCAGGCCGGACGCCCGAAGATAGACGCCCGAAGATAGTTGATGCATTGCGCAACGTGCTCATTTTGGAGCCGTTCGACACACTTCAGTTCCACGATCACCAAGCCTTCAACAACGATATCTGCGTAGTAATCACCAACGCATTGGCCCTTGTAAGTGACCGGGAAGTATGCCTGAGAGTTAACTGAAAGCTTCCGACCACTCAACTCTTGCAAGAGAGCCCGCTCAAAGACCTTTTCAAGAAATCCTGGACCTAATGTATTCGAAACCTCGAAAACAGCCCCAAGTACCTGCTCAGTTATCGAATTCAGGTATCCGTGTTGATCCGTGTTCATCTGTGGCCAACTCCGGCCCTCACTATTCGTGTACTTTCCGGGCCAATGTGAATATGCGGAGCGGTGGCGGCGCCGACGACTGCGCTGTTAAAGCCGAGATACGGCACGTGCAGCTTCTCCAACAGAGCTCGTAGCCATAGACCTTCCGGCGAACTGGGCACTAACGCCACGTCCACGCGATTGCGGTGATCCAAACCTAACGATTGGTGAAGCAGCGTCTGCCCCAATGCACTCACCGGTAACGGCCGATGGAACCGCCGTTCAAATTGCGACGAGATGGCCGGAAGGTCAGCCAGACTGAATGTCCCGTTGCCGTTGTAGCGGAGCATCGTTTTGTCTGAAAAGAGCGCATGCATGCGACTCTCGCTCTCGGCCATACGCTTGAGCTCGTTCAGCAGTTTGGCCCGGTTTTGTGCAAGGGTTAGCACCTGACGGCGATTATTGAGATCATCCTGGAAGGCATCGAGTTCTCCTCTAGAAATAGCCCCGCTGTCCAGTAGCTTGCGGCGCTCATCCAGTTCCGCTGCCCGCCGGTCTATACGGCGTTGCGCAGCCCCCAGCATCTCCGCGGCCTGCGCCTCAGTAAAACGCTCCATGGGTATTGACCCGTACAGCGTGCGCGCCAGAATTCCTTCGTCGCGTGCGTCGTCCAGCCGCTCCTGCGCCTCCGCTAACTGAGTGCGTGGCAGGATCCCTTTTTCGACCATGTCACGCGTCTTCTCCAGATCGGCTTGCAGCCGCTGAACCTTAGCATCAATCAACACGCTATATTGAGGAGCTTCGCTGCCCCTGGCAAGGGAAAGCGCAAGGAACACGCAAAAGAGGAGAAGAACAAATTTCAGTGACGGATTCCTACCCTGAAGTTAGAGGCCTGAGTTTGCGGCGTGTCTCTTAGTGTAGTACGCTATCGGGCAGGAGTACCCTTAGCACGACTCTGACAACTACCTCTCCCAATAGTCCGGTGACTGACAATCTTCCAACCGAGACTGCTCAGGCCGGAACCTCTAACTGGCAAACGGCGGTCGAGATCGCAGATGCCCGTAAAGCGACTGAGATCACGGTTCTTGACTTGCGGCCAGTTACTTCTTTCACTGACTTCTTCGTGATCTGTACTGTTTCAAACCCCCGGCAAGGCCAGGCTATCTGTGATGAAATCCATAAGCAGATGAAGAGTCTGGGTGAGCTGCCGGTGAGCATCGAAGGCTTTGATGCTGCCGAGTGGATCCTGATGGATTACGGAGACTTCCTGGTTCACATTTTCTCTGAGAGTGCCAGCAAGTACTATGACCTAGCCCGGTTATGGAGGCAAGCGGAGTCTATTCCGCTCCCCGATATATCCCCTCGAATGGAATAGGGAGTTTCACCCTCGCTCACTGTCCTCTATACTCAAGGAAAAGGGGCACTTGTTCGGTAGAACTGTCTAAACAGGGCGAAACTCTGCCGACCCGCTGGAAATTGATGAACCATTTGGGAACTCTCAGCCCGCGGCACTATAAAGTACTTCACGCGATCGTTCAGAATTACATCGAAACGGGCGAACCAATTGCGTCGCGTACCATTGCGCAGAAGTACCCGATGAGCCCGGCATCAATACGGAACATGATGGCCGATCTGCTGGAGTCGGGATACCTCAGCCAGCCACATACTTCCGCCGGCCGAGTGCCAACCGAGCTGGGCTATCAGAGTTACGTTAATACGCTGCTGGGCAGTCGTATCGTGCAGGCTGAACTTGACCGCTTGCACCAGGAAATCCGTCGTGAAGGCACCGTAGAAGGCCGGATCGAGCGCTCTTCGCGGCTGCTAACGGAAATCACCCGTGGTTTCGGCATTGCGGCTGCTATTCCGACTGAGAACCAGACCTTTGATCAAGTGGAGTTGCTGGCCTTGCCAGACCGCCGCGTCCTAATGGTGGTAATTACGCAGGATCGGATGGTGCGTAACAAAGTCATCACGATCGACGACCACATTGGCTCGGACGAACTAGCCTCCATTCGCAACTACATCAACTACAATTTTAGCGGTTGGGTGCTGTCGAACATTCATCGTGAGTTGAAGCGCCGTCTTGAACTCGAAAGCGCTACCTACGACGCAATCCTTAAGCGAGTCGGCTTGTTCCATTCAAAAGGTCTGCTGGATTTAGGTCTGCTGCCCGAGGTGCACTTCGATGGGGCTGAGAACCTGATTGGTTTGGACCTACATCTGACGCGCGAGCGGATGCGTGAGCTATTCCGAACGTTGGAAGAGAAGAAGCGTGTCTTGCAGTTGCTCGAGCGGTTTTTCGAGCAGCGCAACGGCGAACTTTCGGTTCAGGTAGGGCTCGCGGATGTGCATCCCAGCATGGGCGAGCTCTCGCTGATTGGTACACGAATCGGCCTGCCCAACGGTTTGGAAGCGCACGTTGCGGTGTTGGGGCCTATGCGCATGAACTACAGCCGCGCGCTCTCGGCTGTGCTGCATGTCGGGCAGGCTTTCAAGAGCGCCACTAGCTAGGGTCAGGCGCCCTGGTTTTCGCTGGAGAGCAGCTCGATTGCTTTTAGGATTGTTCTGGTATTGTCGTGCGACGCTTTGGCCGCAATAATACCTGCGACAAACACGCTGCTGATTACGGCAGCTAGCCCAAACGGCAGCCCCTTGTGATCGTCCTTGGCCAGCATCATGGCTATCCAATCGCCAAAGGTCATTAACAGTAGAGCAATCATCAGTATCATTGCTCGTCTTCGTTCGCGATCAACCTTATTCAGGGCGATCTGGAGTGGATTAATCGATGTTTGACTCATGTCGTTTCCTTTTTGTTTACGATTTGCCGAAGACACGACAGCCCGTAGGCAAGACGTGACTTGGTGGTTCCGATTGTGATGTCCAGGATGGCCGCAACCTCATGGATGGAGAGTTCCTGCAAATAGTGCAGATGAAGAACAGCTCGGCTCGCTGGTGAGATCTTGGTCAGAAGCTCCGGCGTATCGAGGAACAGTTGCAGTTCGGGTTGCAGGAGGAGGGCATCTTCGCCCGACGGCGCAGCCTCTTCCTCAATAGCAGTAGCGCGCCGCTGTTTCTTGATGGATTTGAAGCAGGTTCGGCTGGCAATGCGATACGCCCAGGGCTTGAACAGCTCCGGGTCACGAAGCCACTTGATCTTGCGGCAGATCTGCAGCAACGTTTCCTGAAGCACATCATCGGCGGCGGTTCGACCTACCACACCCGTTATGTACCCGAGAAGTGGCCCTTGCATGCCGGACAGTACTTGCTCCAACGCTTCCCGCTCGCCTAGCGACGCTTGAAGCACCAATCGCGTTTGCCGGCGGGAGTCGATCATTCGGAGCCTTCACAATCTAAGAGCAGAGTCGAGGCTTGTGATGTTCGAAGGTCAACGAGAATATTTTTGGCGGTTTAGGTTCCAAGAGGTCAGCCTACTTCGGAAAAGCAGTACGCTCCATCATTTTGATGACTGCTTCCCCGTGGGCTCAGGCGTGCGCAAACAGGTCAACCACTCTGGTGATCTCAGAGCGATACCAATCTTCCGGGTCCGGGATCAGCTGGTTCGTGACCATCTCTTCCCAGGCTGCTGATAACTGAGAAGAGCGTTGCGCGACTTCCGAAGCTGACCACCAGGTGGGAACGCGAAGCGGGTGCTACAAGTCCTCACGCAACGTGTCACCTCCGTCCAAAGCCTGCTGAAGACACTGGCCTAAAGGCTCCGCGTACTGAAATGCTTCGGCATGGGCGCGCTTGGATCGGGCCTCGCGTTGTGCCTTGTTGCTTGGCTCGGAGTTTGTAGCGGGCGGGAAGCCGAGCCTGGTCCTAGTGCGGTTTGGGATAGTCTGCGTCCCGGAGCTGTTGCCATGGGCAAGCCCTTAAGCGTGATGGTTCTGATGATGCCCAAACCGATTCTGCAGGAACATCACATCGTCATCAATAGCGGTCCGCTGCTCAAGCAGGGTGGATCGGACGTCTTCCGGATATTCCAGTGTTAAAGCATGATCATAGTGTTTCAGGGTTCCGCCTTCGCCCAGCACGCATTCGCGCACAATCTCAGCAGCATCTTTGTCTCGAATGCGCGTTTCCAGATCAACCCAGCCGCGGTGCAGGATGCCGCCTTCATGCAGATCAGTGCGGGGCGTCCCACCTAGCTTTCTGACCATGGAGCTTAGTTCGCCGGCGAAGTTGTCCCGTGTGTTGGAAACCTGAGCCAGCCAATTGCTTAAGTCTGGGTCTTGCACGCCTTTGGCGGCCTTGCCGAAGCCTTCAGAAGAATCGTTACAGGTCGCGACCAGATCGTGCAGCGCAGCCAATGCTTTTTCGTTTGCCATTACTTGAGAGACGCAATGGTCAGGGTGATTGCAACACTTGGAAAATCGGTTATCGCAACTGCTTTGAACCTGTTAATGCGGGTTGATCCTTCTATACCCAAAGATGCGATGCTCTTGAATTTCGGCAATCCGCGCCAGCGCCCGAAATTTTACTCCCTCAACTGTTCAAATACCGGTAGCGTCTAAGATACTTCAAAAGAGAGACTCGCCTCCAATGACTTCGCCTTTCCGTTCAGATTCGACTCTCGCTGGTGACATCGCTCAAGCGAACGCTGACTTCTCGGTCTCATCCGATGCTGCCCGCGCAAGGAATTCAGCGAATCTGCTAAAGCGTGTTCGCCAGCTGCACTTATATCTAGGCACACTGTTTGCTCCCGCTATTCTCTTTTTTGCCCTCACCGGCGCAGCCCAGGTGTTTAGCCTCCATGAGACAACCAGAGGCAGCGATTATCAACCACCACTCTTGCTGGAGAAACTCGGGCAGCTTCATAAGAAGCAGAACCTCGAGGTTCGCTCCAAAGGCGCTGCACCCAGAATTGCAGCTTCTCAGCCTCGGGCGATCAGTCCACCGCGACCTGCTTCGGAGGGCCGTAACTCCCCGCCTCGCACCCGAACGGGAACACTGTTGCTGAAGTGGTTCTCCTTCCTCATGTCGCTGGGGCTCACCTTTACTACTTTGCTTGGTCTGTATCTGGCATTTAAGTACAATCGGGACCGCCGTCTGATCTGGGGCTTACTGGTAGCTGGGGTGGTCATCCCAGTTGGCTTTCTTCTTCTGCAATAACCGGCTTCGGTATCTACACACAGACCCGTTTGCACCTAAGCCTTAGCGGTGGTTTAATAAGAGAGAAGGGCGAAGGAAAGCGGTGGGCGAAAGCCCACTTTTTTATTGCTCGGGACACGAAAATGCCGTTGGCTGCAAATAAGGAGCTGGAAGCAAAGCTCACAGAACTGGGCGAGGAGGCTGCTCGTGAGACCGGGATCGAGATCGCCGAAGTCCAGGTGCGCGGGGTCGGGAAGGGACGGCTGGTTCGTGTCTATATTTACAAACCGGAAGGCGTGACACACGGCGATTGCGAGACAATTTCGCAACGGCTGGGCGGCATTCTGGATGAGCGCGACACCTTGATTGAGGAAGGGTACACGTTGGAAGTCAGCTCGCTGGGTGTGGAACGAGCGTTAACCAAGCCGCGTGACTTCGAGCGGGTGATCGGCCAAAAGGTGCTGGTCTCGACGCGCGAACCGCAAGATGGAGTGCGGCAGTTTGAAGGCAAGCTGCTGGAGCTCCATAACGGCATTCTGCAGATTGAAGTAGCCGATGGCCAGCCAATCCGCATTCCGCTTGAACAAGTTCAAAAAGCAAAGCTCCGGTTCGACTGGTAGCGCTCCCGCTGCCAATTTCCGTTATCCCCTGACATTTATTGAGCATTATTTGAGAGGTTGTAGACGTGGCTTCTATCTATCAGTCCATTGAAATATTGAGCAAAGAGAAGGGCATTGACCCGCAGATTGTTCTAGACGCGGTAAAAGACGCGATGCTGGCCGCTGCGCGTAAGCACTTCAAGAGCCAGGAAGAATTAGTAGCTGACTTCGATGAAGCCACCGGCAACATTCAGATCTATAGTTTGAAGCAGGTTGTGGAGGCAGTAGAAGATCCGTATCGGCAGATTACGTTGTCGGCTGCTCGCAAGCTGAATAAGGAGGCTGCCATTGGAAGCGAAGTACGGGAGCCAAAGCCGACCGATTCGCTGGGGCGGATCTCTGCGCAGACAGCCAAGCAAGTAATCCTGCAAAAGGTGCGCGAAGCTGAGCGCGACAGTGTCTTTTCTGAGTTTCAGGGGCGTTATGGCGAGCTGGTGAACTGCGCCGTGAAGCGCATTGAAGGCTTGGACTATATCGTTGACATGGGCAAAACTGAGGCAAGGCTGCCCAAGAAGGAGCAGTCGCGCGTGGAGAGCTTCGGCGTCGGCGATCGGGTGCGCTGCGTGATCAAGGGAGTAGACAAGAGCGGCAAGAACTCGGGCGTGATGGTATCGCGCGCGGCGCCTGAGTTGGTCATGCGACTGTTTGAGCAGGAAGTTCCTGAGATCTACGACAACACGGTTGCCATTAAGGCGTGTGCGCGGGAAGCGGGCGAACGGACCAAAATTGCTGTGTTCAGCCGGGATCGGGACGTGGACAGCGTTGGCGCGTGCGTGGGCATGAAGGGCATGCGGGTGCAGTCCATCATCCGCGAGTTGCGCGGCGAGAAGATCGATATTATCGAGTACTCGGAGGACCCGGTTCAATATGTGACGAAGGCGCTGAGCCCAGCTAAGATCTCTCGCGTTACCATTGTGGACCCGGCCGACAAGCACATGGAAGTGGTTGTAGACGACCTGCAACTGTCGCTGGCCATTGGTAAGCGCGGGCAGAATGTACGGCTGGCGGCGAAACTGCTGGGCTGGAAGATCGACATTAAGAGCGAAGAAGAGAAGCGGCGGGAGATGGAGGTACGAATGGCGGACATGGTGATTTCGGGCGCGCCTGTATCGGTTTTGATTGACCACGGGCTGGATGAATCGGTAGTGGAGAAGCTGGTGGCAGCCGATATCGGCACGGTGGAGCGGCTGGGCGCAATGACGCCGGAGCAGCTGGAAGCCATCCCGCAGATCGATGAAGCGATTGTTGAGCAGATCCGCTCATCGGTGGTATCCTTTTACGGCCAGTACGACGAAGACCAGGAGGCGGCACCGGCAGATGCAGCTAGTGTCGAAAGGGTTGTTGATGCATCTTCTTCAGGGGTCAGTGAATCTACTGGTATGGGCGAGCATGCTGACGCTTTCGAGAGTATCGAGACGGGCAACCTGCAGCACGATATAGCTCGCCACGAACAAGCGCCCATATCGGAGTTGGATGGATATGAGGTGATTGATCTTGGCCGAGTAGAGGGTTTGTCTTCGGCACCGTCCAGCCTTCGTCACCTTGTACAACCTGATGCCTCCGCCGATGCGGCTGAATCTGGTAACATCGGTACGCTGGACGAATAGTCCCAACTTTATGGCGGTTGAAGGAGTTGTATAGCAGTCTCTTCTATGAAGAAAATTAGGATAAATGAGCTGGCCAGGAAATTAGAAGTGAAGCCGGGCGTGATACTTGACCTGCTACCCGAGTTAGGGGTACAGGAGAAGAAGACGCACTCCAGCTCAGTCGACGAAGAGATTGCTGTAGTTCTGCGGGAACGATTGGCAGAAGCCGGGGCACTTGGGAGCTATCGGGAGGGTGTCAACGGGTACTCCCAGGATGACGAGGACATGGCGGACGAAGCATCGTCGACCGAACAAACGGCCAGTGAGACTGCAGCCCAAACCGCTGAGCGAAGCCGGGAGACAGCTACGGCCGTAGCAGAACTGCCGCGTGACCAACAGCCAGACGCCCCGCGAGCTGCCGAACCAAGTCGTACGGCAGAACAGCTGAGAGAGCGACCTGAGGGTGGGGTGAAACCTGGTCAGAACGGAACAGTGCATACGCCCACGGCTAAGGCTGCGGGCGCTGAAACGAGCGCTGCCCCTTCAGTAACCCCTTCACTGCCGCGATTTCCGCTGCGGAATTCTGAAAGTTCTGCCCCTCCTTCGACGCCGATTCCGCCACGCCGCATTGTTCCACCGCTTGCTTCGCCGAGTGCCCGGTTAGGGGATAAGAGCGCCCCAATTGCGGCGCCTTCTGCTTCTGCGTTGCCCGTTGCGCCGGGACGACCGGCTGCCGGTTCTGAAACCGAGCGTGTAACACCCCGTATTCCCCTGCGACCGCCCTTGGGCCTTGGGAGCATGCTGCATCCGCCGTTAGCACCGGCTTCAGTTCCTGCGGCACCGGTTTCAACGCCTGTACCGACCCAGCCCGTCACTCCTACGGCCTCAGCTTCTCCGGCACTTGTAACGACTCCTTCGCCAACTCCGGGAACGCCGGCTGCAGCACCGGCATCCACATCTACTGTTTTTGTCGGCCCAGCAACTCCGGCCGCGCGAGAGACGCTCGTAAGCCGACCAATCCCAGCCAGCGTGCCTCCTCCGAGCTCGCCAACGCCGGGCGCGCCCAGCATCCAGAGCGCCGCTCCTGCACAGAGTATCCCTCCAGCGACGACTCCTGCCTCACCCAGTATTCCGACGGTCAGCACGCCAGGCAGTTCAAGCAGCCCCGCAGCAAGCAGTTTCGCTCCAGCCACTCCTGCGCCGGGT
>CALMAV010000306.1:0-8408 GCA_937859895.1 uncultured Bryobacterales bacterium
CGCGAGTACCAGCATCTTTGGCAAGAATGTCATTCAGCGCTTTCTCCGAGGCCTTAGTTTTCTCCTCAGAGGTGGTGAACGACTTGCCGTTCGCGCCTGGCGATCCTACGGGAGTGTCTAAGACAGTAAAGGCGGAACTGAGTTCGGCTTGTCGAATGGAGGTTCGATACTGCGAAAACCAGGTGGCAAAACCAGCAATAATCAGTGCAAGCGCCGCGATGATGCCATAGCGGATCAACTTCTGCCGGTTAACGGAACTGTAGTTGACTACATTCGATACAGTGTCGGTAAAGGCGTCATGCCTAACTCGTTCCTTTAGTTCCTCGCGGGTCAAAACGTACTACGGCCTTTCTTGCCTATAACATCCGTAGCGTAACACGTTGGAGAGTCTGATCCAATGTCAGGCTCGGAAAGCCCTAAAAGAGGTTGACGCAACATGCATGTGCATGATACAAAGAGTGGTATGCGTACCACTGTAGAGATGAAGTCCGAACATCGAGCTGCTCTGTTAACCTTGGCGGCTTCTCGCGGGCAGAAAGGTTTTTCCGAAGTGTTAGGCGATGCTATTAGTGCTTATCTACGCGGGGAAGAAGAGCGTGAAACTCGGAACCGACTCTTTCACTCTTTGGCAGGTACCCTCACTGAAGATGAAGGAAACGAGCTCGAGTCAGAAGTAGAGACAGTGCGCGCTTCCTGGCGTTGATGTTACTGGACAGCGATGTGCTGATTGATTACCTGAAGGGCCGCGAGCCGGTGCGAACAGCTTTACGCAATCTCTTCGCAACCGGCCGGCTCCAGACTACGGTTATCAACCAGTTCGAATTACTAGCTGCAAGCCGGCAAACGACAACGCAATCGCAAGCAGTAGCAGACCTTCTAAGTACGCTAAAGATTATTGGACTGGATTCTGAATCAGCCTTTGCTGCCGGAGCGATACGGCGGGATCTTTCTGCGTCAGGGGCAGACATCGGCATGGCTGATTGCCTTATCGCCGGTATTGCCATTACTCATAGCCTCCAGCTGTTAACCCAAAATCGCCGGCATTTCGAGAGAGTTCCCCGGTTGCAACTGGTTGAGCTTAGCTCTTTGGGACCTTGGACTGAGGCGCGTAGGGAACAACGCTAATAGGTTTGCTCCACTAATCGATGCCACGGCGCATGGCAAATTTAACCAGGCCTGCCACGTCATGAATATCGAGCTTACGCATCAAGCTTGAGCGATATGTATCAACCGTTTTAGGGCTGAGTGCAAGACGTGCCGCAATCTCTTTCGCCCGGATTCCATCTACCAACAAGGAAAAGACTTGAAACTCGCGGCTGCTAAGTGCGTCGATGGGATCATCTTCGCTGTTGGTGGTGCTCTCACTAAAGAGAGACATCACTTCGATCTGGGGAGATACATAGATGCCACCTTGGGTAAACTGACTCATGGCGTCGGCCATCTGCTCGGAGGTAGCAGTTTTCAGAACGTAGCCACAAGCACCTGTTCGCAACACTTCGAGAACCGTTTTGCGATCTTTGCGGATGGAGAGCACGGCACAGCGCGTACGCAGATTCTGCTCACGAACACGGCGGATTACTTCTGTCGCGGCTAGATCCGAAAGTCCCATGTCGAGCAAAGCAATGGCTGGCTCAAGGCGCTGAATCTCGGCGAGCGCCGCCTCTGCTGAACCAACTTGCGAAACGACACGGAAGCCATTGAGCTTGTTGCAAAGAGCCGTGAGGCCCTCTCGCATGAGCGTCAGTTCGTCGGCGAGCAGGACATCCACCGTTTTCGTCTCCGAAAGCGGTAAAGCCACTGGGTGGGGCAACGCCCCGGGCAACGGGTAGGTGGAAGTGGAGGTTGACACGCTTGTGATGATTGAGTGTGCCGAACCATTGACTTATCTCAGATTGATTTAAGGTCTACGGTCTCGCCGTCTGGGGATCTGTTGCCATAAGTGCTTGAAAAAGCAAACGATTTGTCCCATTACGAGCAATATGGCTGAAACCACTCGGCCCGCTTTCGGTCCGATCAATCTGAACCTGCTGAAAGAGGTTATGGATATCTTTCCAGGAAACACGGCGGTCGTCCCCTTCTACCCATGAAGAGTCAGAGGGCGGCATTGGCGAAAGCAGCGAGGTGGCAACCCACACATCCCGGTTGTTTTGCCAGTCGGCGAGTGTCGCAGAGGCAAACTTGCTTCGCCAGTGAGGCAAACGATTGGAAGCCAATTCGATAAGGTCTTTTACTACAAAGCTTTGCGAGTAAAGACTATGGTCAAGTGGCCGGGAAATCGGAACGTAGTAGAACGGCTCATGCAGGGTTGCGATATAGACGTCAGCGGGCCCGGTAAGGGCAGCTTGCAGTTGCCCTTTCTGCTCTCGAACGGAGGCAATGGCCGCGGTCCGACCCCAACCCAACGTAATCAGGTTAAGAATCACAACAGAGGTGAGCAATATCACCACCGCCCAGTAAGCAGGCGTGCCCCTCGAACTACGATGAAGCGCGACCGCGGCGGCCAGATAAAGAAATGGCAGAACGGGCAAATACCGCGAGGTTGAACCCGGTTCAAAGACGAAAACCGCAAAGAACAGTAAGGGAATGGCTGCTGCACAAAACACCACCAACATGCGACGTGCGATCCGCAATCGGCCTAGCAGATACAGTAGACCCCCTATTCCAACGTAAAAGAGAATGAGCTTAACCAGCAGCGCTCCCGCCAGTTGTTGAAGAGATACCGGATGATAAGGATCGTGGAAAAACCAGCGCTTCAGCAGCACGGTATCAGAAGATAGCTCGAACAACGATCGCGGAATGCCGGTGAGGGAGCGTACCAGATTCAGGCTCTGCGACCAGCCGTTATCCGAGTCGGCGATCCACTGGCGCACCGATCTTCCTTGCATAATTCCATAACCGAGAGCGCCTCCCAAAAACCCCACGGCCATAGTAAGACAAAAGGCTTGAAATAGCCGCAGTGCGCGAGCACGAAGCACGGACAGCTGACCGTTCTCCTCCCACAGGTAAGCTGAGAGCCCTACTCCTAGCGCGACGAAAACAAAGGGAAACCACAGCATGACAGAAATGGCGTAGGAAACTCCCGCTAGATAAGAGTCAATGCTGTTGTGAAAGGACGGAGGGCGCGATAGTAGCCAAAGTGAGAACGTCTCAAAAAAGAGCGCTGGGACATAAGCGCTGCCCAGCGAAGCAAACCCAATGAAGCTGTTAGCACCACAAAACGCCAGGGTGACTAGGGTTGCAACGTAACTCGTAGTCAATCGCCGGAGCAGGTGCCAAAGAAGTATTACTGATCCCACGGCGCAGGCTAAATTTGTGATTACAAAGAATCTGGTAGTCGCCTGAAGGTCGTTATCGCCGAAATGAGTTTGGAAGAATGGTCCGCAGATCAAATAACCTAGATAGCCCCAAGGCCGCCAAAGCAGATGACCAAACTCCCAGAACTGACCCGGCAGACCCTTTGCATGCAGAAGAGCATCATTGGCATACCGGAGCGTATCGCCGCCTTCGGTAGGCACGATAAACAGATACAACGCAAAGAAAAAAAGTAGAACAGCCGTTAGCGGCCAGAGTGCTTTCGGCGTCTCCCTGCGACTTGGGACAACCTGCTTGGTGTCCTCAGAGATAGCTTGCACCGTTCCATTATGGTGTTGTGGGAGGACGGGCGACAAGTTCAGGACGTACTGTCAGGAAGTCCTTAGCCTACGTAAGGAAAGGCGTTAAGTGATCGAAACAGGGTTAAAAGGCAAGGTGGTCGTGGTGACAGGGGGCGCGTCCGGCATTGGAAAAGCCACTGCTGAGCGGTTTGCCCAGGAGGGCTGCCGTGTTGCTTGCTGGGATGTACGAAAGGCAGAACCAGTTGGGGAAGGCATTGCCCAGCAGGTAGACGTAACCCGCGCCGAATCAGTGGATGAAGCCGTTGCGAAAGTGATGGGGCAATGGGGCACCATCCACGTGCTAGTCAACAACGCGGGGATTTTGCGTGATGGACAACTGGTGAAGTGGAAGGACGGCGCGCAAACTGGTTCGATGACCGACGAGCAGTTTGATTCGTTGATTGCCGTCAACTTACGGGGTGTATTCGTATGTACTAGAGCTGTAGTACCTCACATGATTCAGGGAGGAGGCGGGGTGATCCTGAATGCTTCCAGCGTTGTGGGTTTGTATGGAAATTTCGGGCAAACCAATTACGTCGCGAGCAAAGCCGGAGTAATCGGCATGACGCAGGTTTGGGCGCGGGAGCTTGGAAAACACAAGATACGCGTGAACGCCGTGGCGCCAGGGTTTATCGCGACCGAAATGCTGGCCGCAATGCCCGAGAAGGTTCTCGAAACCATGCGGGACCATACGCCCCTTGGTCGCCTGGGCAGCACGGCGGATATCGCCAATGCTTACCTCTGGTTGGCATCGGAAGCAGCAAGCTTCATCACCGGCACTGTTCTGAGTGTGGATGGGGGAGTAGTACCAGGAACCTGAACAGCCGTAAAGTGGAATAAATTGTTACAACTGCCATAATTTGAGACATCCAATCGTTGCCGTGCCACTTTACATCTGGGTTCGCCGCATTCCTCCTCACCGATGGCCCAACTATCGCTAATTGGCGTCACAAAGACGTATGGCTCAGGGGTGCAGGCCCTCTGGCCAATTGACCTGGAAGTTTCAGATGGCCAAATGGTCGTTCTGGTTGGTCCTTCCGGATGCGGAAAATCAACCCTGCTCCGCATCATTGCCGGCCTTGAGTCCTCAAGTGGCGGCTCTCTCCTAATCGATGGCGTTCCCGTCACTCATACTCCTCCAAAAGACCGCGATGTGGCCATGGTGTTTCAGAACTATGCCCTGTATCCGCATTTGACAGTCCGAGAAAACCTGGAGTTTGGTTTGAAAATGCGAGGTACGCCGCGTGCCGAGCGCGACAGCCAGGTTGCTTCAGCAGCCGAACTGCTGGGCTTGAACAAGTTGCTGGACCGGCGTCCCCCTCAGCTTTCGGGAGGCCAGCAGCAGAGAGTGGCACTGGGCCGCGCCATTGTACGAAAACCGAAACTGTTCTTGCTGGACGAACCGTTCAGCAATCTTGATGCAACCTTGCGGGCCAGCACGCGAACCGAACTTCTTCGGCTTCATCGCCGGCTCCACGCCACTACAGTGTTTGTCACTCACGATCAAATTGAAGCAATGAGCATGGCCGATGTCCTAGTAGTGATGAAGGACGGCAAGGTTCAGCAAGTTGGCGCGCCTCTAGATATATATCGGTGCCCCGCTAATCAGTTTGTAGCCCAGTTCATCGGCTTTCCTGCCATGAACCTGATTGATAGCGGGGTTTCTGCGAACGGCAATACCGTGGATGTTCTTGGCACGTCCGTTCCCAGCCCTAGCAGCGCGTCTCCTGGAGACCGGGTCACTCTCGGCTTGCGTGCCGAGCACATTGCCATTCACAAGCCGGGGAGCGGGTCCAATCATATTGTGTCTGCCAAAGTAATTCTGCTTGAGCCGCTGGGTAATGAGATTCTGACTACTTGTCTGGCAGGTGGCCAGGACTTGATCATGCGCCTGCCCTCTTCCACGAACCTACGGCCAGGCCACGAGGTTCGGCTGGCATTAAGCTTGGAGGATGCGGTCTGGTTCAGCTCAGAGTCCGGGCTGCTTTTGCAATCTCATTTAATGCCAGTGCGCGCAACGCCTTGAATAAAGTAGCGCTGAAGTAAGACAAACAGCACGGCAATAGGCAGAATAGACAACACGGCGATGGTCATCAGCACAGGCCAATCAGTGACGTGTTCGCCCTGCAGCAGGCTCAAACCGAGCGGCAAAGTGAGCGCGTTAATGTCTTGTAACACCACCAGCGGCCAGCCGAAATCATTCCAGTTGCCCAGCACGGACAGCAGGGCCAGCACAGCAATACCGGATTTGCTAAGAGGCACTGCGATGCGCCAGAAGATGGACCATTCAGTGGCACCATCGAGCCTGGCAGCATCTAACAGCTCATCAGGCACATTGGCCATAAATTGGCGCGCCAGAAACACACCATAAGTTTCCGCAGCGCGTGGGACGATTACCGCCCAGAGTGTATTTACTCCATGTACCGCGGCAATAGTAAGGAACTGCGGAACCAATAGGACTTGGGTGGGCAACATAAGTGTGCCCAGGAAGATTGCGAACAATATGTCGCGGCCCCGGAACACAAATTTAGCAAAAGCATAGCCGGCCAGCAGATCGAGAAACACGGTCAAAACGCCACCTAAAACCGCGATGATTGTAGAGTTCAGGAGCCAGCGGCCAACGGGAAAAGTAGACCAGGTTCGTGCCAGGTTACTCCAGGCTATATGCGAAGGCCACAGTTGCAGGGTTCGGGAAAACACTTCCCCAGGCGGGCGCAGGGCCGTTACCACCATCCAAAATATCGGAAAGAGAGCCAACAGGGAGGCTGCTGTTAGACCAGCAATCAGTATTGGTTTGGTCCTCATGCGCGTTTCCTCTTCAGGAGCATCAGGCTCGTAATCGACATGAGGATCAGGCACAGGGTTACGGCAATAGCAGAGGCATAGCCTTGCCGTTGTTCCTCGAAGGCGGCATCGAAGATGTACTGCACCATAACCGTAGTTGAGAAAGCAGGCCCGCCACCGGTCATCACATAAATCAGGTCAAAGACATGCAGGACATAGATCAGGTTCGTTAGTAGCAGGAAGTTAGTGCTGGGCCTAAGCAGGGGCCAGATGATGTAACGAAAGCGGGACCAACTGCTGGCACCATCAAGCGCCGCTGCATCCAGCAGTTCTTTTGGTACATCCTGCAAGGCGGCCAGATACACCACCATGCACAGGCCGACGCGTAGCCAAATAGTCGTAAGAATGATGGTTGGCATGGCAAAGTGAGTGGACGATAGCCACGGGACTCGATGTAGACCGAGCGTTGCCAGCAGCGCATTGAGAATGCCGTAATGGTCGTCGAAGATCCACGCTGCGATGATGGCCGAAACGACACTGGAAATGACTGTGGGCAGATACATGGCAGCGCGAAAGAAGTTCCTGCCAGGGATCGGCCGGTTTAGAGCAAGCGCCAGCGCGAGGCCGATAGCCATGGTGCTGGGCACGATAACCGCTGAAAAGAGCAGCGTGTTCCCCAGCGCATGCCAGAACTGACGGTCACTCCAAATTTCGGCATAGTTGCCGAACCCGATAAAGCGATGGCCGCCAAGCAAATTCCAGTTAAATAGGCTAAGAACAAAAATGGCCAGCACCGGCATCAGGATAAAAACACTGAATATCGACAAATGCGGGCTGAGAAAGAGCCACGGCGTTCGGGAATGCTGCCTCATGCGCCCGGGAGCGCCCGTTCAATCGCCTGCTCTAAATGTTCCAGGGTAGTGGCCGTTGACTGGCCACCGGTGAAAGCGAGATCGAGTTCATTGCCTAGTGCTCTCTCGATGCGGTGAAACTCTGGCCGCGTCACCGTGCGAGCTAACTCGATAGGAACGGTTGTCGATTGCGCCAGGTGAACGGCCATCTCCTCCGGACGAAACAGATACTTCAAGTCTTCTTTCAGCAGCTTGCGACGGACGGGCAGGAACTGAGCCGAAATAACAAAGTCGCGCATGTTCTCTTCATTAGTTAAAAAGAGAAGAAAATCTGCGGCTATGTCCGGACGTACCGCATTGCGTGTAACGCCCACCGCATTACCGCCTAGTTCCGAGCCGAACCGCTTGTCTCGCGGGATAAAAGTCGCTTCCCACTCAAAGTTAGTGCGCAACTCACGAATGCTTTGCGGGCCGACGTCGAAGTACATGCCCACTACGCCATTAGCAAACAGATTTTCGAGCTGTTCGCTGGATTTCGCAGAGTCACTCATAGGAACCAGTCCTTTGCGAAAGAATGACTGTGTCCATTCGAGTGTCTGCCGAGCCGCATCCGACCGGATAGCCGAGTGTTGCAGATCATCGGTCAGCAAAGATCCGCCATGCTGGTAGAGAAAGTTCAACCAGCGGAATGATCCACCCATGGTCCAGTTCATCGCAAAGCCGAAATCGAAAGCCTTTTTCAGGAAACGGGCCACGTCGATAAACTCGTCCCAGTGCCAACTTTTCTCAAGAGACTGCGGCACAGGGATACCGAGCTTTCGGAACATCGTCTTGTTATAGAGGATGGCGCTGGTATCTGTCTGATGCGGGATAGCATGCGGCTTGCCCTGATACAGCACAGCCGCCCAAACTTGGGGCGTAAACTGCGCGCCTAAATCGGCCGGAATATACGGAGAGAGATCGATAAGCGCAGCACCAGGAGTGTAGCGGCCCACATCCAGATACTGCAGCCGAAGCAGATCAGGTCCGACACCTGCCGCAATCTGTGTGTCTACCTGCGACCGCTGGTTATAGCTGATCTCTTCCAGGTGAACGGTGACGTTCGGATGAAGAGCTTCGT
>CALMAV010000306.1:8418-19841 GCA_937859895.1 uncultured Bryobacterales bacterium
GCTATAACGCGACGAAAACCTAGCAACTCCACCTGTTCACCCCAGGTCGCCAGCCGCAGATGAATTTTTCCATCGTGGAACTGTGGCCTCCGATTGCAGGCTGCAGCGCTAAGAGCGCTGGCGAGCAAAGTCCGGCGCGACAGAGGCATCTCTACTAGGCTATAACTGTGGCCCTCCTATTTCACTATTTGAAAGACTACTGGCGTTTGGTCGTGCTTGCGCTGGTGCTGGCCACGGTGAACCAGGTTTTCTCGCTGCTGGATCCGCTGATTTTCCGGCACATCATCGACAGCTATGCGACTAAGTTTCACCAATACAGCACTGGGCAGTTTATCCGCGGTGTATTGCTGCTGCTCGGCGCAGCAGTAGGCGTTGCCTTTGTATCGCGGGTGGCGAAAAACTTCCAGGATTACTACGTTAATGTCGTGGTCCAACAAACGGGCGCCCGGCTCTATGCCGATGGGGTGGAACGCTCCCTTTCACTGCCGTATGCGGTGTTTGAAGATCAGCGCAGCGGTGAAACGCTGGGTAAGTTGCAGAAGGTGCGGTCTGATGTAGAACGATTCATCACGGCGTTCGTTAACATCCTGTTTACCTCCTTGATAGGCATCGTATTTGTCACCATCTATGCACTCCGCGTCGACTGGGTAATTGCACCTGCTTTCCTGCTGACTGTTCCCTTGCTGGGCGGGATCAGTTCTGTTCTGAGTAAACGAATTAAGACAATCCAAAAGGTGATTGTGGCTGAGACGGCCGCGCTGGCTGGCTCGACTACGGAGTCGCTGCGCAATATTGAGCTCGTCAAGACTCTGGGCTTAGCCAAGCAGGAGGTGCAGCGCCTCAACTCGACAACAGGAAAGATTCTCAAGCTCGAGCTAAAGAAGGTCCGCTATCTTCGGAGCCTCGGTTTTCTGCAAGGAACTGCTGTGAATATGTTGCGCACCAGCATTCTATTTCTGATGCTGTATCTGATCTTTACGCAGCGCATCTCGATAGGCGAGTTCTTCTCATTGTTCATTTACTCTTTTTTTATCTTTGGTCCACTACAAGAGTTGGGGAACGTAATCAATATCTACCGTGAAGCTGAGGCCTCTCTCGCGGTGTTGGATGAGATACTCCGCATCCCGCCGGAAGCCAAGCCTGAGCATCCCGTTCCGCTAGGCCGGTTGGAGTCCCTGGCTTTCGACAATGTCACGTTTGAACATAGAACGGCAAGCCGTCCGGCTGTCGATGGTGTCAGCTTTAATCTTTCTGAAGGTGGAACAATCGCATTTGTTGGCCCGTCCGGAGCAGGCAAGACAACATTGGTAAAGCTGCTGGTGGGATTGTACAGTCCGGCAACCGGGTCCGTGCGCTATAACGGGATCGACCGCGAGTTGATTGACCAGGATGAACTGCGCGTGCAAATTGGTTTCGTTACGCAAGACACGCAGCTGTTCTCCGGCACCATCCGCGAGAACCTGCTGTTTGTCCGACCAGGCGCAACGGATGAGGAGTGCCTGGAAGTTTTGCACAGAGCTGCTGCTGATTCCCTGCTGGCGCGCGCCGATAAGGGCTTGGACACGCTCATCGGAGAGGGCGGCGTCAAGGTTTCGGGCGGTGAGAAACAGCGACTTTCCATTGCCCGCGCACTGCTACGCCGGCCAAGGTTGCTGGTGTTCGACGAAGCCACTTCATCTCTTGATTCCATCACCGAAGAGGAGATCACGCGGACCATTCGAAATGTCGGTGAGCGGTCAGATGTAATGACGATTCTGATCGCGCACAGGCTTTCCACCATCATGCACGCTGAAACAATTTTCGTACTCGAGCGCGGAAAGATAGTAGAGCAGGGCAGCCATGCTGATCTAATTGCGCAACACGGTCTGTACTACGCGCTCTGGCGGCAGCAGATTGGAGAGCGCGGCTCGGAGGAATGGAAAGGCCTCTCCGATCCGCTTGCAATTACGCCCGGGGTGGTGGCTACTTAAGGTTGGCTCTGCACATACAATCAACTCTTTATGCTTAGAGTTGGTTTCCTGAGACTCGCCTTCATCCTTGGCTGTGCCCTGTGCCTGTCAGCGCAGGAGCAGTACCGTCCACAATTTCACTTTTCGCCTGAGAGGAATTGGACCAACGATCCGAACGGCCTCGTCTACTTCGACGGCGAGTACCACCTGTTTTTCCAATACAATCCGTTCGGAGATAAGTGGGGGCACATGAGCTGGGGCCATGCCGTGAGCCGGGATTTACTCCATTGGACCCAGCTTCCGGTAGCGCTGCCGGAAGAGAACGGCGTGATGATCTTCACGGGCAGCACCGTTGTGGACAAAGCAAACACGAGTGGCTTCTGCACAGGAGGCAAGCCGTGTTTAGTGGCGGTCTATACGGGGCACACACCTGCGAGCAACGGGAAGAAAGCGCTTCAAACTCAGAACATTGCTTACAGCAACGACCGTGGGCGTACGTGGACCAAGTTCAGCCGCAATCCTGTTCTGGATCTGCATATGTCGGACTTCCGCGATCCTAAGGTGTTCTGGTCTGACGAGGGTAAACAATGGGTGATGGCCGTTGCCTTGCCCGATGACCACAAGGTTCAAATATACGGCTCACCGAACCTGAAAGATTGGAAGCAAATGAGCGACTTCGGTCCCGCAGGAGCCACCAGTGGACAGTGGGAGTGTCCCGAGCTTTTTCCCCTGCCGATTGAGAACGAAGCGGGCAGCCGGTGGGTGTTGAAGATTGGCTTGAATCCAGGTGCCTTGCAGGGTGGATCGGGCGAGCAGTACTTCATCGGGCGTTTCGATGGAACTCGATTCATTAACGATAACGGGCCATCGCAGACCTTGTGGACTGACTACGGCAAGGACTGTTACTGCTCGCTTACATTCAACAATCTGCCAAAGACTCAGCCAGCCGTAATGATGGGATGGATGGACAACTGGCAGTATGCGGCTGATCTGCCGACAGAGCCATGGCGCGGACAGATGACCATTCCGCGTAAACTTACGCTGCGTAAAACTGCCGGTGGCTTGCGGTTGGTGCAGGAGCCGCTTGATGGGCTGAGCAGCTTGCGGCAGCAGGAACAGAGAGCAGCGGGCACAGCGGTCAGTGCTGTAAATAAGTTGCTCTCCGGCCAGCAGTTATCCTCCCGGCACACTGCTGATATCAATGTTTCAATGGATCTGGGATCGGCCCAGGCGGTTGGTTTAAAGCTGTTAGATGCAGGCGGCAGTGAGACGAGGATTCACTTCGACCGCAGCTCGAATGAGATCTCTGTCGATCGCACCAAGTCGGGCGAGACTGGCTTCAGCAGAGAATTTGTAGGGCGCGTGAAAGCCCCACTGAGACTTGAAGGTGCAACGCTGCGATTGCGTGTTCTGGTGGATGCCGATTCGATAGAGGTCTTTGCCGACGGGGGCCAGGTTGCCATCACCAGCCTGGTGTTTCCTCACTCCGGTGCCGAGACGCTGCAGGTGTTTGCCGAGGGTGGCGATCCCGGCAAAATCTCAGTCCAAAGCTGGATGTTGAACGCGAGGCGCTGACCTAGAGGGTCTTAATGCGCTCTGTTCACGATTACCGACATTCGACAGCCCTCAGTCGATGGCACTTGTCCAGTAACACAAGTTTTTACTAAAGCTCTCTCCAGCATCTGTCCTAGGTAGCAGCGCTTTTCTTAGCTACCTAGCAAAAGTAGCTATACTCTTTTAGACGGCACGTGACGTTGATTCGATGACTGCTTGCCACTCTACCAGTGCCGAGGCATGCATTGTTCTAATGAATGGTGTTTCCGAATTGTGAAAGGGTCGGTACGAGGTCTTTTTCTGTTTCTTTTCAGTACAGGGACCTGGGCGCAACAAGTGCCCTCATCACCTGATCGCATATGGCAGTCCCCTGCCGCGGGATCCTCGTTTCGGAAACTGGCCAGTCGACTTAGAAACGACTTTAAGCTCTCACCCACAGAAATCTATTCACTGCCACAATTGATTGACATAGCCGAGCAGCAAAATCCGGAGACACGTGGTGCTTGGCAGTCAGCTAAAGAGCAGGCGGCTGCGCTGGGCATAGCTCGAAGTGAGCTCTACCCGACGCTGGCCGCTACCGCACTCGGGGAAACTTCGCGAACGGGAGTGTTACTTTTTAGCTCGTTCGTCAACCAGGTTCTAGGGTTCGGGGAAGGCGAGGTGACCCTGAGCTATACGGCGTTTGATTTCGGCGCCAGGCTGGATCGCATCGCCCGGGCGCGGGCTGATCTACTGTCAGCTAACTTCGGCTTTAACGACGTACACTTGCGCATCATCTTTCAGGTAATGAGGCTCTACTACCAACTGTTGAATGCCAACGGCCAGCGGAGAGCGGCAGAGGCCAACCTGCAAAATGCGAGAGCCGTGGAAGAGGCGGCCCAAGCGCGTCTGGATCATGGGCTAGCGACGCTGCCCGATGTATTAGAGGCTCGCAGCACCAGGGCGCAGGCCGAATACGATCTGCAAACAACCATTGGTTCGGAAGAGACAGCAAGCGGCGATTTAGCTACAACGCTGATGGCGGCGCCCTCATCGGAACTACACATTCAAGGAATTGATGCGATGAGCGTGCCGAAAGAACTCGGCGAAACAATTCACGATCTAACGGCGCGGGCCCTTGAGCAGAGGCCGGACTTGCTAGCGCGGCTCGCGGAGATACAGGGTGCGGAAGCAGACATCCGGCAGGCGCGCTCGGCTTACTATCCGAACCTCGGCTTTCAAGGTCATTATGGCTTTTTGCGGGCTTACGGGCAGCAGACGCCACTTCCTGGCGCTTACGGAGGCGCGCCCGATTACGACGCTCAACTGACCCTATCTTGGACCATCTTCGATGGAGGGCGGCGGCGCAATCAGGTAGAGCAATCCAGAAGCGCAGAAAAGGCGGCCGAAGCACGGGCGGAATCGACGCGAGACCAGGTGGCCGATGAGGTTTGGCGTGCTTATTCAAATGCCAAAACTGCGCTCCGTCAACAACAGTCGGCGACGGTGCTGCTGGAGGCTTCCAGCACGTCCTACAACGCTGCCTTTGAATCGTACAACCTGGGCGTGCGCAACCTCCTCGACGTGCTTTCAGCCCAGCGTGCATTAGCGCAGGCGCGTTCAGCGGATATCACGGCCCGAAGCCAGGTGCTAACTGATTTTGCAGATCTCGCTTATCGAACTGCCGACCTACTCCACAGGTCGAGGGGCACCACGAAGCCGTGAAGGGGAGAAAGAGTCTTTTCCCTCTGCTGCTATGGGGCGTCGTGCCTCTTTCGGGATGCACCCGGGCGCCTGCCTTTAACGTATTTGGATCGTACTTTCCGGCTTGGATGGCTTGCATCATTTTAGCCATCGTACTGGCTGTCCTTGTACGAACGTTGGCTGTGCATTTGGGCCTTCAGGAGCAACTTGAGCCAGGCATTGTGACGTATCCGTCCCTAACGGCTTTCTTTTCGTTTGTTCTGTGGCTGGCTTTTTTCCGTTAAGGGATGGACATGGCAGACGATAACGGTGGGAAACCGAAGAAGAAGTTCAGAGTTCCTGTCATCCCGGCACTGATCGTAGTAGCTGCCAGCCTGACTGGGACGGTGGTGATCCATTCAATCAATACGGAGCCGCGCACCGATGACGCGGAGGTGTTTGCAAACTTCATCGGCATGGCACCGTTAGTTGAGGGGCCGGTAGCCAGACTGGCAGTGCGCGACAACCAATTGGTTAAAAAAGGCGAGCTTTTGCTCGAGATCGATGACGCGCCCTACCTGTACTCGCTGCAAAACGCGAAAGCAGAACAAGCTGTGCTGGAGGGCCAGATTGCAAATGAGCAGCGTCACATTGAGTCGCAGACCAGCGCTGCGGCAGCAGCCGAGGCGGCGACGCGAAGCGCCCGGGCCGGCCTTGCGCAATCAGAGGCGATGATTAATCAAGCGCGGGCCGATGTCAGTCACTCTGAAGCTGCGATAAAACAGGCAAGAGCGGAGTGGGAGTATGCAAACAACAACTACTTGCGGCTTCAGCCACTCTTGGCCAAGCAGTTCGTCACGGTCGATCAGGTGGATCAGGCGCGCTCACTGGCGCGGGCCAGAGAGGAGGAAATTCGCCAAGCCGATGCGCAGCTCAACCTGTCGAAAGCGCGCCTGGTGTCAGCCTTTGCCGGACAGCAGCAATCGGTGGCAGGGGTGGAGCAGAGTGGCGCGCAGGCAACGCAGTCGCAGAATTCCATAAGTCTGCTATCCCCGCTCCTGGCGCAACGGGGAAGCCGCGCGGCAGCAGTCCGCACGGCCCAATACAACTATGACAAGTGCCGCGTGTATGCACCTTTTGACGCACGAGTGACAAATCTGACGATCTCCGAAGGAGCTTACGCGCGTGTCGGGCAGCAACTCTTCACCATGATCGATACGCGGACCTGGTGGGTGATTGCCAATTACCGCGAGACGCAACTTCAGAATATTCGTCCAGGGATGTACGCCGACGTCTATGTTCTGTCGAAAGCGAATAAACATTTCAGCGGAGTCGTGGACAGCACGGCTTATGGAGTCGCGCTGGATCCAGCGGTGGTGGGGACTACTGGAACGGGCTTACCCGACGCACAACGCACGTTGAACTGGGTACATCTGGCCTCGCGTTACCCGGTACGAGTGCGGATTGAAGAGCCGGTGAGTGACTTACTACGAATCGGAGAGAACGCGGTGGTTATTGTACGAGGTGATCGTCCAACCCACGAGTCGCAATAATGATGGCGGCTCAGGCGAGGTTGCCGGATGTGCAGCGCGATACCTCGTCCCTGTGGATTCGAAAGTTTCTCGTTCAGGAGTTGTCCCCCTATCCAGGGCGCGGCTGGACAGTGGCCCGCATGACGATCGCAGCCACTTTGATGATGGTCTGCATTATGGTGTTCCACCTGCCAGGGGCGGCGCTGGGCGCTTATTACACACTGCTGTTTTCACGCGAAAGTACTTACGCTACAGTGCGCGGTGTTGCCGTCACGCTCACGGCCGTCAGCAGTTCAATTCTCTTCGTGCTGGTGGGGGCGATTCTCCTGCTCGGCAACCCTTTCCTGCATTTTGTTTGGGTGGCAACTACTTTATTCGTCATTTTCTTCCTGCTCAGTGCGATGAATGAATATCCTGCCGCCACGGCTTTCGGATTTCTAGCCGTAACAGCCATTCCCATTTGGGACTTCCCCGCAAACCCAAGGCTGCAAGTGGAAGGGACATTATGGACGGGTTTATCAATAGTGGTGGGTGCCCTGATTACCGTCGCAGTAGAGATGCTTGGGCAGGGGGTATTCCCGTTCGAACAAATTTCTGAGGGACTCGATATCCGTTTGAAGATCGTGGAGGAGGCACTGAGCAGTTGGGCTCAGGGGCGCGAGTTGAACGAGGCTACGGGCGAGAAGCTGGCACAGTTCACCATGACAGGCATCGGTACTCTTCGTCAGGCGCTGGCCCGATCCAGTAGGAATCCGCAGGACCTGGCGGCGATAGGTGCGTTGGCGGCGCTCGTTGGACGTCTGATCGATCTTTGTACTGCCCGGGAGGAGTCGCGGGAAGCTTTGAGCAGCGAGGATCGCCACTGCTGCCAGAAAGCCGCCGATCAGGTGAGCTCCTTGCGACCTGCTTTGAGAAAGCACGATCTGCAAGCCGTGGCGCAGATTGATTCACCTGTTTCCCACTCGACTGCTAACTCTTTAATCGAAGATATTGAAGATACACTTGCGCAAATTCCCCAGGTACTCTCGGGGTTGCGGCCACTAGCGGCGGATCTCCGCTCCGCAGTTGACCTGCAAGAGAAACATCCCGTTTTCAAGGTAGATGCGCTCTCTAACCCAGATCACCTGAAATTTGCGCTGAAAGGCACACTAGCGTCCGGTGCATGCTACGTAATTTACAACGGGCTTGCCTGGCCCGGTTTGAGCACCTCTGTAGCTACTTGTATGATCACGGCGCTGAGTAGCGTCGGTTCGTCACGGCAGAAGCAGTTACTGCGTGTCGGAGGCGCCTTTCTGGGCAGCGTCGTAATCGGCATGAGCGTACAGGTTTTCCTGCTTCCCTATATGGACGGCATCACAGAATTTACGGTGCTTTTTGCAGCTGTTACTGCCTTGTCTTCGTGGATTGGAACGTCTAGCCCGCGCCTGGCTTATGCCGGCTTACAGACAGCTTTTGCTTTCTACGTGACTCACCTGCGAACATTCGGACCGCAAACGTCACTCACTGTGGCACGTGATGATGTGCTCGGCATCATGTTAGGACTGGGCGCAATGTGGGTGTCATTCGATCAGATCTGGGCGAAAGATGCTTCGGTTGAAGTACTCGACCTCTTTGTTGGGAACCTGCGGCGAATTGCACGATTCGACAGCACCATTATGGAATGCGATTTGGCGACGGTAATTAGCCGGTCACGGACGGAACGGGCGGCTGTCACTAGCAGCTTCGACGCCATACGTAACGGGGCTGACGCACTCATCTTCGAGTTCGGCGCGCATTGGCGGCAGAAGGTCGCGCTGCGGAATCAGGTCAGGGCGTGGCAGCCGCAACTGCGAACCTATCTCCTCTTAGAGCTTGCGCTGGTGCACTATCGATTGCAATCGGCTGAGCGCAGGCTGGAGCCGGAGGAAGAGGAGAACGTGAAGAAGAGCCGGTCTCTGCTGGAACTACTTGCCGACTTCAAAGACAGGCGGAAGCAGCAAGAGGCTGAGACAACAAGAAGTGCTATTCGGCAAGCGCTTGAGAGCGCTGACAAGAGGCACGAACGAGGCAATCGCAATCAGAAAAGTGGGACTAGGAATCAGTTGTCCATAACGCGCTCTATGTTGAAGGCATCGTACGATCTGGCGCAAGCAATAGTTGAAGCGGGTTAACCCGCAGTTTACGCTTGGCGCGCCTCTGCAATAGGTCTCACAGAAAATCTGCTAATCTCATCGCGTGTCAGGGCAAACTGATCCATGGCCTGAATATTGCCGCCGTTTGAACAAGCACTACCGGCAGGGACATCTGCGGGTGTTAGCCGGGGCTGGGCTTTCGGTTGATGCTGGCTTCCCCAGTTGGGGTCAGCTAAACCAGGCTCTTCTGCGCAAGTACATCGAGGAAGATTTGAGCCGTGATCCGAAATCGCGACCCATTATTCAGCAGCATCTGGACGAGTTGGTCAGCGAGTTGTACGAGACAATCGGGCGCGAAGCTGCGGCTGACTTCGTCTGGAACTCCAGCACGCGCGAGAATTTTTTCGAGGATCTACGACGGCATCTGTATGAGGGCCGGCAGCTGCGGGATCTGTCTTTGACGCAAGTTCACTGGCAACTTGCTGCCATGAACAAAGCTGCGCTATTTACCACGAACTTCGATCCACTGCTGGAGATTGCGCACTATCGGGCAAGCGGCGGAACCGGAGAAGAGCCCGATCTGGAGGATTTTCGGTCAGCCAATCCTCCCGCACATGGTACAGATCCGGACCCGGGCAAGGTGTATCACGTCCATGGCTGGATTGACCCTGACGGGATGTGCGGCGGCTCGTTCGTCCTCACCGAATCGCAATATTTTGAGTTGTTCAGCCGTCAAGGCCAGCGCCCGAATCAGATGCTCGACTACACGCTGACAGCAGGTGGAGCGGTCCTGATTCTCGGTATGAGTTTGGCGGATGTAAACCTGCGTCGGCATCTGTACTTGCGCTCGCTCAATCGGATTTCAGATTCGACCGAAATTTATGCGGTCCTGCGGGTACACAGCCGCAAGCTGCTGGATACTTATCAAACTCTGCACTGGGCCAACCGTGGCGTTCGCATCATCTATGTCGAAGACTACGATGGCATTCCTAAAATGCTGCGGGAGATAAAGTTCGGCCTGCCCGCGAACACGACCGATCCCCTGCCGTGGATGGCAGAGACGTTTCGGTGGGTTCAGGAGCGGCTACCAACTGGCCTGTTGTTCACCGATCAGTGGCAGGCCAGGGCGAGCCAGATCCTAGGGCGCGTGGTCTCAAGTTTTCGCGAGAGCTTTGCCATTCCGCAGCAGGAAACTATCAATCTGACTTTGATGGGCCAGATTGCGTTAGACAAAATCACAATCTTTGCTGACACCCGTCATCAGAACACTGGGGCTGAAGCCGCTGATGCAGCAACACGATTTCAGTTGCATGTAGGCCAGTCGGCGCAGGGCATTGCCGGTAATGCGTTTTCTAAAGGGCGAGCCATAGAGGTTCTGGATAATCCCGAGGTCGCGGACGAAAATTTCACGCCCGAGATGAAGAAGTACTACACAACACGACTGCGCAGTTGGCGTTCGCTCCTTGCGATGCCGCATCTTGAGACCAGTGATCGGCTTCCTGTGCTTGTCATTTCGGTCACGTCCAACGTGGCTCAACCATTCTGGACTCGCTTTGGTGAGAAGAGAGCAGAGTATCGGGACGAAATGAATCAGGCGCTGGAGCTGACAGTACGGGAATTATTGACGATTTCTCAACACAAAAGCGCCGGATCACCATAGAATGAAACAGAGAGTGATGGGTAAATTGACCTGGGAAGAAGCGGAAGCACTTGTGGAACGAGCGTATAATCCGTTCCCTGACTTACATCCTTCTATGCGGATATTGCCAGGGTCCCCGCATATCAGTAATCCCAATACCAAATTTGCTCAGGAATTCCTGCGAAAACTGAGACAGCGGATGACTGAGACCGAGTCTCAGAGCAAGTAAGCGACTTAGTAAGTCACTAATAGAAGCAGGGCAAAACGGTGCTCCCCTGATAAGTGCAGTCTGTTCTCCTTTTCTTCTCCTACTTAGCTCATTTTTGCTGATAGATCCATCAAATCCTACAGTTAGGGCAATCAAGCTCTTAGAAGAAGGTCGCAGTCGAGGGCACATAACTCCGGTTTTATCGCCTCGGGACACTTTGCTTCAAAGCTCTACACCTGAGATCGATTTCAAAGCAGTTCAGCGAGCTGGGTTCCCGGTTGTTGTCTGGACCGTTAGCGACCCGGCCCGTATGCGCGTACTTCTCGGACAGCAGATTGACGGCATCATCTCTGACCGCCCTGATCTTTTACAGCACGAAAGAGACTTGATCAGACAAACAGACCGAAGTTATGCTGAGCGCTTTGATGCCGAAGGGCATCGCGGCGGTCGTGATTTGCGCCCTGAAAACACACTCCCTGCATTCGAGTCAGGCCTCAACCATCTAATTACGACCGTCGAAACAGATACTGGGGTGACCAGAGACCAGGTCTCGCTTATCAGCCATGAGCAGTTCATCAATCCGCAGACCTGCCGACGTGTTGATGGTGAAGCGTACACAACCGCGAATCAGGTCTGGATCAAAGACATTGATATGGCGGTGGCAGCCCGGACATTTATCTGCGATAAGACGTTTCGTGGCCCACAGCAGAAGAACGAACTGGAACTTTCGCCAGTGGCGGTGGCCTTTGCGAGTCAAGAAAAGATGGT
>CALMAV010000306.1:19851-25371 GCA_937859895.1 uncultured Bryobacterales bacterium
GTCCATATAGTCCGACGGACGTCTCCCAGCTCTTTCAGTTCGTGAAGTTTTATGTGGAATTTTATCGAACAGGGCCAGGAAAAACACAGCCATTCGCATCAGAACGAGCCGCCAATGCGGAGCGAGTTCGCTTTAACCTGGAAACCAAGCTTACGCCCGAATCTGAAAAGCAGAGCCATACGTTTGGCCCCGAAGTTTATGCGAAAGTCTTGGGCAGCACTGTAAGGAGAGCAGGCATGCAGGCTCGGTGCGATATTCAAAGCTTTGACTTCCGGACGCTTCGCCTGGTGCAGGCAGAGTTCCCGGCAATTCGCACGGTTTACCTGCTAGAAAGTATTGCCGGTCTTGATCAGCAGTAATGGACTAGCGGGCTGGACTGCGCCGCGTAGAAGCCGTTGCGGCAACCGGAAAAAGACGAGGGTCCCGTAAGGCCTGGGTTGCCTTACGAGCCTGTTCCGTGTTCGGGTTGCTCTGAACAAGGGACCGCAACTCCTGGACGGCTTTGGCGCGCTGCCCGTCTTTTGCGAGCGCCATGCCTTTCATGTAGCGCGCATCAGCGGTTCTGGGGTTACTCGGGTATCGTTCCAGGACTGCGTCAAAGGCCTTAACTGCACCTTTATAGTCGCCCCGGGTATAGCTGATGTCGCCAAGATAGTATTGAGCGCTTGCCGCCTGTTCGGTATTCGGGAAGTAAGTCAGATACTGTTGATACTCCTGCCCTGCTAAATCCAGGTTGCCGGTCTGCTGATCGCGCCGGGCATCGGAGAATGACTTTTCAGCGCTTACTCCGGGTGGCGCAGCACCGGGCGCTGCTCCGGGTGCTGCTCCGGTCGGTGATGGGCCAGAAGCTCCTGGAGCAGGAGGCGGACTCTGCATAATCTGGAGCTGATTCTTAAGATCGGTCATCTTGGCGTCCATGCGCTCGAGCCGGGCGCTTAGGTCGGCCAATGAATCCCGGAGGGCCCGCGTATCTTCACCCATCGCATCGATGCGTGTGTTTAAGGTATTAACCGGCGTCAGAGAGCGTGTCAGCGCACTTCCCAGTGACTCCTGCAGCGTCGCCACTTGATCGGCTGTTCGACGCGAGTCATTTTGAATGGCTTGCAGCGTTCCAGTCATCACGTCGATCTTGGATGACAGGTTCTGCTGCATGGCGTCCATCTTGGCTTCCAGGTCGCGTTGCAACGCCACCAGATCCTTATTGACTGCAAAGGTAAAGGAAGAAAAGGTCAGCGAAAGAGCGAATAAACGCAGGACTTTCATGATTAATAACTCCAGTGCCCGGCGAAGAGCGATAACTTGCTCCTTAATCGCCAGGCACTTCTTATTCTTAGTGTAGGAGAGAGTAACTACTGGCCTGCCGAGAAGTGTGCACGGCGGTTACGGGCGTAACAATCTTCAGTAGCGTCCGTGCAAACAGGACGTTCCTTGCCGTAACTAACTGTCTTCATTTTCTCTGCTGCCAGACCCGTGGTCACCAAAGCATCGCGAACAGCTGCCGCTCGGCGATCACCCAGTCCAATGTTGTACTCGGCCGAACCACGCTCATCGGCATGGCCCTCAATTGTGACCACAAACGAGTTGTCCATCGAGAAAATAGTTTTCAGCGCTGTGGCATTGGCCTGCAGAATAGATTGGTCCTCGGGCCGGATATCGCTCTTGTCGTAATCGAAGTGGATGTCCTGAACCTGTCGGGCGAGCATCTCGGCCGGAGTCAAAGTAGGCGCAGTAGTAGTAGGCGCCGGAGCCGGGGCAGCGGCAACAGTCACCAGAGCATCGCCCTCGGTAGTTCCTCCCGCTCCAGTTGCTGTCATGTGGTAAGTAGTGGTGCTCGTCGGATAAACCGCACGTCTACCATTGGGACTTACCTGCCCAATACTCTCAATCTGGACGTTTGTCGCATCGGTCACCGACCAACGTAGAGAGGATGGCTGCCCGCTACTAATTGTGCTCGGCTCAGCGGTGAAGTAGTTTATGACCGGCTTACCGACAGTTGGCGGTGCCGCGACGGGAGCAGGCGGCGGTGGAGGCGGCGCCTTGTGCTTACAGCCTGCCGCAACCACAAGCAGGAGCGCTGACGTCGAAGTCAGTAATGCTCTGCGATAGTCCATTTACTTTATTCTTTCCTCCGGAAACTTAATGCTACTGTAAACGGCTACTGTTCAGCATTAACCCAGAAAGGTTTTTCGTTATTTCCTGCCTGAGTTAGCTGATGTTTTCCCGTTCCATCAGCATTCATCGTCCATATTTGCGATTGTCGACCGCGTTTTGATGCATAAACAATATGCGTCGCATCCGGCGCCCAACTTGGATTTTCATTCCGACCCTCGTTTGCAGTCAACTGAGTAGTTTGCTGAGAAGAAACATCCATCACAAAGATGTTGTAGTTACCTGGCTCAAATCCACGGGTCCAGGCGAAGGCTATATGAGCACCGTCCGGACTCCAGGCCGGGTTCGTTGCTTCGCCCGTGCCAGCACTAAGGCGCTGCACATCGGTTCCTTCAATGCTCATGCGGTAGATCTGAGGCAAACCTGATCGCCCCGAAACATCGACCAGATCGGCGCCAGTCTTGGGATTGATCTTCGGCTCAACCTCAATGGCGCCGGACGCAGTGATCCGATGAAAACCGCTTCCGTCCACGCTGGCGCCGTAGAGCTGAGCTGCGCCGCCATTCGCTGTCGAGGAGAAAATAATGTTCTTCGAATCGGGCGTAAATGTCACAAACGAGTTCAGGGAAGCTCGCTGATTGTAGAAAGGTAGCTTTCGTCCGCTATCGAGCGAGAAAATCTGGATCGCCGGCGTACCGCTGGCGTAAGTGGTAAATGCCACCATTCGACCGTCGGGAGAGGCGGAGGGGAAAGTAGTAATCGAGCCGTAGTGCGTTAATTGCTTCTGGCCGGTACCGTCCCAATTCATCACCCAAATCTCTTTGGAGCCGGTGCGGTCGGATACGAAAACAATTCGTGTGCCGACCAGGCTCTTCCCGCCAAATTGGGCAAGGATATCGGCGGCATAGCGGTGACCAGCATCCACCGCGCCCGCTTCGTCCAACGTTGCCGTATAGATCTTGCCAAATACCTGGGCTCCCTGCAAAAAGGGGATAGTTGGCGCCGCACTGTACAGCCATCCGAAGGCCACCAGCGATCCCCGGCTCTCAGCACCGTAACCGATCCCGAGAAAGTTAGCTGCCACAGGAGGCAAACTCCAATCAGTTAAGCGAGTGCCTTGCGGAGTCGTCGCACGCGGGCTGGCCGGCGCAACACCGGCCACTAATTCTGAAGGTTGTTGCGGAACCTGTAGCGGGTATAGTGTCTTGGGAATGAAATTGACGACCGGCGCACTCTGCAGATCGTTGGCCACCGTAGTGTTAAAAACGGCCATCAAGGGCGCAGCAGCTCCGGTGGCACGAAAGTCGGGGACCGCCACGTGCGGCTTGCCCGGATTCTTGTCGATGACTCCGTTAATCTGTCCCTGAGCCGGCGACAAACAAGGCAGGCCCAGCAGGATACAGGCGGAAAGTAAGATTCGCATTACCGTAAGTTGAAAGTAAATTGGGCGGAGATATAGGGTTCGGAGATTTGCGCGGGTAGCGCCGGCATGGGACTGGCCTGATACACCGCGCGCAGAGCCGTGTTGTCGACTGTCGGATTGCCACTCGATTGAACAATGGAGGGAGTTCGGATAGTTCCATCGCGCATGATGTAGAAGCTGACGATCGCCGGCGTATTCTGCGATCGCGCATCTAACCCGTTGGTATTCCAGCTTTGCGCAATCTTCTGGCGAATCAGTTCCGCATACCAGCCCAGCCGGTTGTTTCCCAAAGGCGTGTTCGGCCCGACACCTACCTGGCCGGCGCCCGAGGGCGCGCTGTACATCGGGTTTGACAGAGCCTGCCGGGTGTGGCTGAAGATCTGGTTCTGCGGTGCTGGCTGTTGGTACTGCTGCTTGGTAGACGGCTTTTCGGCCTGCCGTTTGAAGCGATCTGGCATCTCGATCTGATTCTTGTCCGGTAGCGGCTGCTTCTTCTCAATCTGCTCTTTGGCCGGAGCCGTAGGCACGGTCGACTGCGTGTCATTGGCCACTGGATTCGGGGTGGCTTGGCGCTGCGGGATGGGAATATTGTGTACCGAAGAAACCGTATAAGCAGGGCCCCCGGCTGGATTCAAATCGCCTAGCTTTTCGCCATGCCGATTTGCCCAAACGAACCCAAATACCAGGGCACCCACTATGCTTCCATGGAACAGCAACGAACCAAAGAAGGGCAGTGTCAGCGGGTCGCGCTCATCCAGGATCTCGCTGCGTCCTGTCATCTTGTTTACCGGCGCTGCCGCGCTGCCGAATCAACCGGCGCGGTCACCATCTTCACTTCCAGTTTGGCTTCGCCTAACTCCGCCACAACTTGCGCGATTGGGTCCCAGGGCGTTTCCTTATCGGCCCGCACATAAACAGAATTGGCGTTGCGAAATCGCTGCCGAACAGTCTGAGCCAGCAGATTGATATTCACTGGCTTCTCATTCAGAAAAGACTCGCCGTTCTTACCGATACTGACAACCGGTAGATCCTGTGCCGTGTTCTGTACGCGCCGAACCTGCGGCACCTGGATATCGAGGCCAAACTCCATTACATTTGCCGTGATCATAAAGATAATCAACAGCACGAGCACAACGTCCACCAGCGGCACAATATTGATTTCAGCCATAGCATTGGGGCCGCCAAAGCGCCGCCCGCGTCGTCCACCGCCGGTTCCGCCAAAAGAAAAAGCCATACGCTTAGCTGCCGAAATCCCGCTCAGCCAGGTTCTGGAACTCGATGGCGAAATCCTCCATACGCGTCCCAATTTCTTTGATGCGGGTACTGAACAGGTTATAGAAGATAGCCGCCGGAATGGCTGCTGCCAGGCCAATAGCAGTGGTAATCAGCGCTTCCGAGATACCAGGAGCCACCGCACGAAGACTAGCACTGCCAGCGTTGCCAAGACCTTGAAAAGCATCGATAATGCCCCACACCGTTCCGAACAGTCCGATAAATGGCGACACCGACGCTACGGTCGCAAGCCAATTCATGTTCTGCTCCAGCTTAGTTATTTCTTCGCTGATGCCTAACTGCAGACTCCGCTCAACAGCGGCCGTATTCACAACGGCACCGCGCTGTTTTACCTGACGCTCCATCTCCCCATAGCCGAAGTCGAAGACAGCGACCAAGGGCGATGCCGCAAACTGTTCGCTGGCGACTGCCACGGCTTGCAAGCTGTTGGCTTTGCGAAAGGCACGCAGAAAGCTGCGGTTATCTCGGCGCGCCTTACTAAAGACGCTGCTCTTGGAAAAAACAATTGTCCAGGAGAAAAGAGAAAACAGTACCAGAAGAAGAATGATGGCGAGAGGAACTGGGCGCAGGTTCTGGAACAGATCCCACAGGCTCAGGTCAGCAGGGAAATACAAACACGGCAATGAGAAGTTGGTCCTCCATCGGCTTCGCTCTCATTATAGATTCGCGTGGCGAAGAGTTTGAGAACAAGAGGC
>CALMAV010000307.1:0-2782 GCA_937859895.1 uncultured Bryobacterales bacterium
CTCTTCAACATTGAGCACGAGCTTTCCAAATCTATGGTGCTTGAAGTGGGCTATCTCGGTTCAGAGGGTCACCGATTGCAAGGGCTTTTCAACGCCAACGAAGCCACTCCTGGCACCAGCGCTCTCACCAGCCGCCTACCCTTCTCCAATATCGGCGTCATGCAAACCGTGCAGGGCGGCGGCAACTCAAACTACAATAGCCTCGCACTAAAGCTCACTCGCCGGCTATCGTCGGGTCTTACCCTCCTTGGGGCATACACATGGGCGAAAAGCATTGATGATGTGAGCGCTATACGCGGGCAGAGCGACACCATCTTTCCGCAGAACAGCCGATGCCTGGAGTGTGAGCGCGCTCTCTCGGCGTTCAACGTGAGTCAACGCTTTGTGGTGTCGGCTCTGTATGAGCTTCCAGTTGGTGCCGGCAGGGCTTTCCTCAATCGGGGAGGCTTGCTCAATCAGATTGCTGGGGGCTGGCAAATCGGATCCATCTACACCGTCCAAACCGGACTTCCCGGCTACCCCACTCCCGGGCCCGATCAGTCCAACACTGGGATCGGCAATAGCCGCGATCGACTCAATGCCACCGGTATCTCCCAGAAGCTTTCAGATGCAAGCCCGAATGCCTGGTTCAACGTGAATGCGTTCGCGCTGGAGCCATTTGGAACATTCGGCAATGCCGGCCGTAATACTGTAATTCAACCCGGCCGTAACCAGTGGGATTTCTCTGCCCTAAAGGACTTCCGCATCACTGAGCGCCAGGCCGTTCAGTTCCGATTTGAGGGGTTCAACTTTGCGAACCACCCGAACTGGGGCAACCCAGGCTTAGCATGGGGACAGAATGTGAGACCAGCTTCCAGCTTTGGTGTTATCAACAGTACTGCAGTCCCCATGCGCCAGCTTCAGTTCGCTTTGAAATACGTATTCTAAACTTCAGAAGTAACACTCACAGACGAACAAGCGGTATGCCCGATCACTCCATGCAACGTCGTACTCTCTTGGAATGTGCGGTTCGCCTGCTGGCCTTACCAGCAGGCTCCACGTTCCTGTCTTCCTGGAGTCAGGCGGCGCAAGAGCATCAGCATAGCTCAACCGGCGCGCCTCCTCAGCCACCTCTCCTGGCCGCGTATCGCCCGAACTTCTTTTCGCCCCAGGACTTTGAAGCACTGAGTGCCTTTACCGAACTGCTGATTCCAACCGATGAAACACCCGGCGCACGCGAAGCCGGCTGCAGCCAGTTCATTGACTTCCTTCTCTCTTTGAGCGCTGAGTTCGCCCCGCAAACGCAGAAGCAGTGGCGCTCTGCCATGAGTGCTCTGCGCCGGGCCGGCTTCCACCGTGCAAGCCCTGAAGCAAGGGCGGCTCTGCTGTCCGAGATATCCCGGCCCGAGCGCGATGCAGATGCCCAGCATCCGGCATACTTCGCCTATCAACTCATCAAACGGGAGAACGCATTTGCCTTTTACACCGCACGCGCCGGGATTATTGAAGATCTCGACTACCGCGGAAACTCCTACAATGTACAGTTTCCGGGCTGCACTCACCCCGAACACCATGAGGTCTGACCGATGGCTACTATCTATGACGCGGTAGTGGTCGGCTCTGGCGCCTGCGGCGGTTGGGCTGCCATGGCACTCGCGCAAGCAGGCATGAAAGTCTTAATGCTCGAAGCCGGCAGTCCTATCGACCAGCGCAGAGACTTCCATCACACCTTTCTCTATCAGCTCAAGTACCGCGGCCATGGAGCGCCGGGGCTTCTGCGTCGCTACAGCGGTAGTGAACGCAACTATCGCATCATGATCGACAACGAGGAGAACCCATATACAACCGCGCCAGAAACGGTTTACCAATGGGGCCGCTCGCGTTGCCTGGGTGGCAGGAGCCTGCACTGGGCGCGCGCAAGCGATCGTATGGCCGATTACGAATTTGCAGCAGCATCGCGTGACGGATACGGTATGAATTGGGCCATCCGTTACGCCGAGATAGAGCCTTACTACGATCGCGTGGAAAGCTTCATCGGTGTGAGTGGAGCTGCTGAAGGCTTCCCGCAATTCCCAGACGGCAAGTTCCTGCCGGTAATGCCTTTGAATTGTGCAGAGTCGATTTTTGCTGCGGCCTGTAAGAGTCTGGGATGGCCCACCACGCACCGCAGACTGGCGCAGCTTACTCGTGCCCACAATCACCGGCCGCCCTGTCACTACTGCGGCAACTGCGTGAATGGATGCGATGTCGGCGCTATGTTCAGCACCGTTTCCACCACTTTGCCTCCCGCTTTGAAGACCGGCAACCTCGAGGTAGGAACGGACAGCGTGGTCGCGGCAGTTCGAATGAATCGGGAAAACCGTGCGCAAGGGGTGACCTACATAGAACGGTTTACCGGAAGGTCAGTAGAGGTGGACGCCCGTCATGTAATCCTAGCGGCTTCAACTCTTGAGAACACGCGGCTGCTTATGCTCTCAGCCAAAGGCGGTCTGGCCAACTCGAGCGGAACGCTGGGCCAGTACATGATTGACCAGGTGGGCGGTGGTGGTGTCACTGGGTACCTACCCAAGCGGAAGGGCGGTCCGAGTCGTCTCGACGATGGGAAATCGGCCGGCATCACGATTCCGAATCTGGTGAACATCGATGAGCGAACCGCGCGTAAGGACTTCATTCGGGGCTATGCCATGAATGCCACCGGTGGGCAGAGCGAGTATCCAGCATTTGCAGCTTCCCTGCCCGGCTATGGCTCCGATTGGAAGAAAGAAGTGAAGAGCCGGTACGTGGCGCAGGCACGTGTGTGGAT
>CALMAV010000307.1:2792-4892 GCA_937859895.1 uncultured Bryobacterales bacterium
GCTGGCGGAGAGATGCTGGCGCGCAAGGAAAATTTTGTTGAGCTCGATCCGGAGGTGAAGGACCACTGGGGCATTCCGGTGCTGAAGATTCACTTTACACATTCGGACAACGATCATGCACTGGTGGCGCACTTCCAAGAGCGTGCTGAGGAACTGTTCAAACGAGCCGGCGGCGAGGTGATGGCCGGCATGGGCCGCGGTGGACCGGCAGGTTTTCCCGGCGGTCCTGGCTCACCGGATGCACCGAAAAATCGCGCTGTGGCTGATTCCGATACCAGCCGGAGCGCAGACAGCGAAGGCGAGCCTCTTAAGCCCGGCGCTCAGCCAAACGCAGTTCCTCGCAAAAGAGCGCTTGGTGGCGCTATCCACGAGGTCGGGACAGCTCGCATGAGCGAGTCTCCGAAGGAGGGCGTATTGAACAGCTACTGCCAAACGCATGACATTCCAAACCTGTACGTCTTTGGCGGTAATGCCTTTCCTTCGACCGGCGACAAGCACCCTACGCTTACAATGCTGGCCCTGACAGCACGCGGGTGCGATCACGTCCTCGAAGTTGCTAAAGGCCGTAACACTTAGAAGTAAGTCAATCAATGCGAGCGCTCCTACCCGTTCTCATTTTTTGTTTGCCCTTCGGGAGTACCCCGGCCCAACAAGCAGTTCATAACGACGCTGCAATCCCGAAGCCCGGAATCACAACGGAAGGTCAGCGTGGGGCTCAGCGAAATCGGGGAGCTGATGGCACACATGACTTTCTTGGACTGGGCGCTCCGCCCAATGCAGTTGCGGCCGAGCGTGGGGGCAAGACCTTCTCAGCAACTTGTGCGTTCTGCCATGGCGCGAAAGCAACCGGCGGCGATACCGGCCCGGACCTGCTTCGCTCCACGCTCGTTCTGCATGATGCAAAAGGAGATTTGATTGGGCCGCTTGTACATAACGGACGCGCGAGTCGCGGAATGCCGGCCTTCCCTGCCTTTACCGATGCTGAACTTTATGACATTGCAGAGTTCATCCATCTGCGCGTGGAACTTGCAGCCAATCGCGGAACTTACAAACTCCTGGATGTGGTCACAGGGAATGCCCAGGCTGGCGAACGCTGGTTCGGAGGTCGCGGGCATTGCACCCAGTGTCATTCGGTGACGGGCGATCTCGCTCACATCGGCTCCAAGCTGAGTCCGCCTGATTTGCAACAAGCTTTTCTGTACCCTGCTGCGCGCGGCTTCGCTTCCGGTGGCGAGGCTGTTCAGAAAGTAGCCGTCACGCTGCCATCGGGAGAGCGCATCACGGGTACGTTGAAGCATCTCGATGATTTCACGGTCAGTCTCTATGATGATCGCGGGGACTTTCATTCGGTCGCTATCAGTAAAGAAGTTAGAGTCGATCTGGAAGACCGGCTCGCCGCGCATCGTCAGTTGCTCAACGAGTATACCGACGAAGACATGCACAATCTAACGGCCTATCTGGTAACGCTCAAGTGATGCGCGCCCACTCCTTTGTTTGTCTGGCACTGGCTTTCCTTCCGACCCTTGCCGAATCTCAACTTCTCCCTCCCCAGAAGTTGCTCCAGCCTCCCACCGACACTTGGCCCACCTACAACGGCGACTACTCGGGCCGGCGCTTCAGTTCACTTAACCAAGTCAGCGCAACCAACATCAACTCCCTTGCGCTTGCGTGGATGTACCGAATTTCCAACGTCGGAGCCCAGCGTGGCGTTGGCGCGCCCGAGATCAAGTCCACACCGCTCATGGTGAATGGAGTCCTGTACTTCACTATTCCCGACCATGTTTACGCGGTAGATGCGCACACCGGTGAGGAGCTGTGGCACTACGATTGGCAGGACCAGGGCGGTCATTTGCTGGCCCCGGACGGCTGGCTGATCTCGCTTCACGCAAGAGATGGAAAAGAGCGCTGGCGCAAGAAAGTGGCAGATGAGAAGCTGCAGTACTTCACGACCATGGCGCCCATGATTGTAGGCAATCATGTATTGGTTGGAGTGGGTGGCGATGCTATGGACGTTCCTGGTTTTCTGGAAGCCCGCGATCCGGAAACCGGCAATATGCAGTGGCGTTGGGACTCTGAGCCGCACGCCGGGGAATCCGAAGC
>CALMAV010000308.1:0-2733 GCA_937859895.1 uncultured Bryobacterales bacterium
CGTTCCGATCTGCTGGGAACCGGTGTGCGAGTGACTGATATTCAACCAGGCTTGGCAGGTGGAACGGAGTTTTCCAAGGTTCGCTTCAAAGGCGACGCAGAAAAGGCCGCGGCTGTATATAAAGGTGTGCAGCCGCTAACAGCTGACGATATTGCAGATACGGTTCATTGGGTAGCAACAAGGCCGGCGCACGTGAACATCAACGTGGTGCAGTTAATGCCTGTGCAGCAGGCCTTTGCTGCATTGGCAGTGAAGCGCGACGAGGCTTAGGCAGTGACTCTTACTACGGAAATAGTTTAGAACTAGCGCTTGGCTCTTCGCACCTTATGGAATACACACTATTGGAGTAACCCAGCATTCCGCGACTACCAATCGGTCAGGGATTTCGAAAAGGCAGAGCTTGTGCTGTTTCGGGGGCTTGTTGCCAGACGTCTAGAACCTCTAGGCATAACGTCTGACGAGATTTTTGGAAGCTCTTTCAGGGTTGTTCCAGCCTTACAGACCCGACTTATTCCGACAATCATGGTCCGAACAGAAATCGAGAATACGCCAAACTTCCGGTGGAGTGATGTATCGGGACCATTTAGTGCGAAGCAGCTAAAGTTGACGCTTCTGAATTTCTTCGATTGGGATATTCAGAACTGGAGAGACTTCCGGTATTTTCGAGTCAGGATTCAGGGGTTCGAAGACAAACCGCAGTTTATTGGTTGTGATGCTTTGGTTGACGTTCTTCATACAGATGTCCTCTGGAACGTGAGTGACGAAGCAATGGTCGGGTTAGGCCTTGGGGCTGGTGAAACCAGTCCACCACTGGGGAGCAATTAAGCCCGGTATGCCCGTACAGCAGGCGTTTGCTGCGCTGGCAGTGAAACGGAATAAGGCCTGAAATGAAAAATCCCGGGAAGCTGCTGGAGCCTCCCGGGACTGACGTGAAGGTAGATACTCTTAGAATCTGACTTCTAAGTGTGCCTGACCACGACGTGGATTGTTATTTTGATTGTTAATCACCAACCCAAAGTTAGCGTCATTCAAGTTTGTAATCGGATTGCCGAAGATTACCCGGTTGAGAACGTTGAAGTACTCAATCTCGAGCTTGAGTCTCACCCGTTCGCCTATAGGGAAGTACTTCGCCGCTGCGACGTCTTCATTTAGCTGGAATGGGCTGCGCATGGCTCCGACATATCGAGGCTCATTACCAATGGCCCAGGGACCCGGATCCTGAAAAGCTGCCGCGTTCAACACTGGCAAACCCCTATTCACGTTCTGGTAGGAGAACTGCAGTGGTTGTCCACTGACCAGATTCGGACGGTTTGCGGCACCGTTACCGAGCGGATCGCCGCCGACCGTTACCTGCAACGGAAGGCCTGACGCATAAGTCAAGATAGGACTGATCTGCCAGCCGCCGAGAACAACATTAGCTATTCCACTCCGATTCAGGAAGGTTCTTCCCTTACCGAACGGCAACTCGTACGTTGCAGCTATCTTAACGATATGCGTCTGATCATTGTTATCGATCGAATATTCTGACTTCTGGTTGGCTTTGTTCAAGGCAGTTGAGGCGAACGAAGAAAAGCCTGAGGTGGTGTTCGACATCGACTTTGAAAGGTTGTATGACACCAGGAAGCTTAGTCCGTTGCTGTAACGCTTCTCTATTTGCAGCTGCATCGCATTGTAGAGTGACGTACCCGTCATGTCGAAGTTGTTGAAGATGCTCGAGTACTGCGGATAAGGTCGAAGCGCCTGAAGCAAGGTAGCCGTCGGAAAATCTCTATTGAAGTTCGCGTAAGGTGCGGGGACTCCGAGTTGCGGCCCCACCGTCGCGAACGGTTGTCCCAATTGGCTGCCGTAGGTAGCCAATGCTCCAGTTCCCACCTGATTAATGGGATTCAACTGAGATGGCAACCGGTTAGCGCGGTTTCCCGTATAGTTTGCCGTCAGGAACATATTGTAGGGCAGTTCCCGTTGAATGCCAATGTTCCAGACCACATCATAGGGAGCGACGCCATCATACCGTGGATCAAACGCATTAATACCCGTTGCATTGGCAATTGTGGGACTAAATGGAGTCGCTCCCGGGGAAGGCAGAATCGTGTTGTCCCACGAACCGAAACCAGCATTCGTAGAACCAGTCGAATTCCTGGCGAACGAGCCCAGTAAGAGGTTGCCGTAGTTGACTGCCACCTTGCTGATTCCATACTCATAAGCTCCACCATTGAGGAAATTGACAGAGAAGCCTGACTGAAGAACTGTCTTGCGGCCTAGCTGGTACGAGAAACCAGTACGCGGGCTGAAGTGGTTCCAGTGAATTGCCGCGCGGTCGAGCCTTGCACAAGTCACGCAATAGCCAAATCTGGTCGCGGCACCCAAGCGGTTATCTGCACCCGGATTCGGGATGTTGGCGTCGAAGTAGACGATGTTGTTATTTGCTTCTGTGAAGGGCACCATGATGTCCCATCGGACACCGATGTTAAAAGTCAACTTCGAGTTGAGCTTAATGTCATCTTGGATGTAAGGCGAAATATCAAGATTCCTTAGCCGGAGCTCCTGGGAACCAGTTCGATTCGCAGCATTCACGGTACCTAGCAAATAGCTCGCGAACGCATTGCCGGTATTGCTCAGATTGTTTGGATCAGCAGTCTGATTGTTGCTGAAGTTGAAAGTACCGGCGCATTGCTGACATTCGTTGTCATCTTGATAGGTTCGACGGAACTCCCATCCAATGTTGAGCGTATG
>CALMAV010000308.1:2743-5344 GCA_937859895.1 uncultured Bryobacterales bacterium
CCGTGGTTCCATAGGAAATTGTTATCGAATACGACACCCAATTTCCGATTGATCGAGTTAGTGTTTGCCGTTCCGAGATTGGACGGAGCCAAAGGGCCATTAAAGTTAATGGCAGAGACCAGCGGGGCGCCTGGCGCAGCAAAGAGATTTGGCTGAGCACCGTTGCGGACAGGGATCTGAAAATTCAACTCACCCAGCCAGCTTGCTCCCGCGGTCATAACCAGATGCGGCGAAATCGTAAATGCGTAATTAGCAATGAAGACCGTGCCAAGATCAGGGTACGAAGTATAAGCACCCAGCGGATTGCCTGTTGCTAGATTGGCACCTCCAAACGAAGTCTGCCTGTCCCGCCAACTTGCCCAGTGGATCGATTGTCGGTCGCTAATGTTGTGATCTACGGTGAAGCCCCAAGGATTTTGCCGAATAGGAAGAACACCCAGCTGATTAAAGGCGTTATTTGTGAAACCCGATAACGTCGGATTGGGAAGATACTGCAGAAGGCTTGCCGAAGTTGGACTGAAGCACTGCGTCGGGATAATGTTGCCACGGAACTGGGTACCCGGCGTGTTGCCATTTGCGTTACAGCTACCTGGCTGACCCGCTACTGGGTTGAAGATTGGTATCTGCTTGCCATTGGAATCAACCAGCCCACTAAAATCACCGTTCTTCTGGGCAACTGTTGGCAGCGAGTAAAAGCCCGTCGATGTTACGTTTTGCCGAAACCACTCCATGCTCAGGTGGAAGAACGTCCGGTTCTTACCGTTATAGAGTTTGGGAATAATTACTGGCCCTGCGATCGTAAAACCGTAGTTGTTTTCCTTATCGATTGGCACCGTCGGGTTGTAAGCGCCGCGTGCATCGAAGAAGTTGTTTCGAATAATCTCAAAGGCATCGCCATGAAGCTCGTTGGTACCTGAAGCAGTGTGATAGGTAATAACGCCCTGGGCTAATCCATACTGAGCCGAGAAAGATGAGCGGAGAACGTTAAATTCGTTTACCAGCTCATAAGGAGGGTTCCAAATGGTTTGAAATCCCTGGGTCTCAGACTGCGCCAAGGGAATCCCGTTGAAAACAACCTCATTTTGGAAATCGACACCGCCGTTGATGCGATGGCTGAAGTTGGTGCCGGTAACGCCAGGAGCTAAAAAGATAAACGCGTCAATCTGACGGCCACGGCCGCCTTGAACTTGGTTTGGCAACTCCTGTACAACTTTGTTCTCAATCGTGGTATTCAAACTCGGCGCGGTCGTATCCAGAGCAATGGAGTTCTCTGCCACTGTCACCGTCTGCTGCGTATTGCCCGGCTGCAGAACGGCATCCACGGTGGAAGAGCGACCTACATCGATACCCACGTTGTTGTGTACGGAAGTTTGGAACCCGGCAATATCCATGCTGACCGTGTAGATGCCGGGGTTAAGATCTGTAATGGTATAGCTTCCTGCAGAACTGGTAGTGGCTGTCTTCGAGACGCCAGTCGCGTTATTTGTAACCTTTACCTGAGCGTTAGCGATTACGGCGCCACTGGTGTCGGTCACCGTTCCTGTCATGCTGCTCAGCGTTTGGGCCTGCCCCACCTGCAATAACCCAGCCGCTAGGAGGAGCCAAACGCAACTCGAAACCCATGCTCGCGCACTTCTGTGCAAACGAGGCTTTACTTTCCAACTACTCATCCCTGAACCTCTTCCCTGATTAGTGAGTCAACACCCTGAACTACTATCAAAGAAGTATATAACAGCGATGAAGATGAAGCGTGTATGGGCAGTGTGGGCGGGCTGCCTAGATGCCACGAGGGGGCGAAATGGTACAAGATCCTTCTGCCTGCTACTCGTGTGAAGTTTGCTGGCAACTCGCAAGCAAGTAGTACACCGCTCGAAGTTGCCTCTTCGGGCTTCGATAGATAGCCCTCCGTGTATGCTGACTGTCACTCTAGTTGACCAGAGCACGAAAGGATTGGCATACATTGGCTTAACCGAAGAAGCTACCTGGCTTCTCTGTTTTGCAAAATGGCGGCCAGAAGACGGGGATTACGCCGACCCTGTACGACGGCCACAACCCATAAGGGTGTTTCGTCCGGCACTTAGGCAGTCAAGTAGTCCCGCACTCGTTTGAAGCGCAACGGACGGTTCGTAAGATCAGGCCGATGATGGCTCTAATTGGGATAGCGCACCAGACCACGAACAGTCGCCGGAAGCTCTGTAACTAGCCGATCAGCAGCATCGAGATTGTCTGCGCTAATAAATTGCCAGATCTCATCGAGATCGGCCCGGGCTGCTGGATGAAAGTCGTATCCGATCACGAACGTGGCTTGGAACGACGGGCGGCGGCACTCTTTTCCTGGAAGTACGCTTCAATCTCATCGCCCGAAATGGGCTGGACCCGGCCGCTCTTCAGTTCGTCATAACGGCTGTTTAACATGTCGCGTACTTCGCTCAGTTCATCTACAAAACCATGGACAGCATCCTGCACCAACTCATCGGCCGTCCACCCCGTCTCCCTTACCAGCTCGGTCAGTTTCCTTTCGGTAGCAGGAGAGAGATGTAATTCCATGCGTTAAGCGTAAATCAGGCGGGCCCTAAGAGCTAATTTGCCTCCACTCAAGGC
>CALMAV010000308.1:5354-7740 GCA_937859895.1 uncultured Bryobacterales bacterium
AAACTTAACTCGTCTTGAGACTCTGAGCAAACTGCCAGGCATCAGAAATGATACGGTCCAGCTCAGCCCGCTGCGGTTTCCAGCCTAGCTTTGTCTGCAGCTTAGTCGAATCCGCCACCAATGACGGTGGGTCCCCTTCGCGCCGGGGGCCCATGGTAAACGGCACCGGCTTTCCCGTTACGCGCTCGACCGCTTCCAGCACTTCCTTCACCGAGGCGCCCACACCCGTACCGACGTTAAAAACATCCGAAGCGCCCGCGTTTAGCAAATACTCAACTGCATAAATGTGAGCCGCTGCCAAATCGCTCACGTGGATGTAGTCGCGGATACAAGTGCCATCGGGAGTCGGATAATCGTCACCGAAAAGAGTGATAGGCTTGCCGGTTTGCACTGCTGTGAGAAGCAGCGGAATCAGATGAGTCTCCGGGTCGTGCCGCTCACCGAGGCCAGCTTCCGGTTCAGCCCCGCAAGCATTGAAGTACCGCAGACGGACACTACGGAAGTCCTGATACTTGTCCATCCACCCCAGAATCTTCTCCACCATCACCTTCGATTCGCCGTACGGATTGATGGGCGCAAAGGGCTGGTCTTCGCGGATGGGCACATGGTCAGGCACGCCATAAGCCGCGGCAGTCGATGAGAACACTAACTTTCGGACATCCGCATGCAGCATCGCCTCGAACAGTGAAAGCGAGCCACTAACGTTGTTGACGAAATATTTCTCGGGGTCCTTGGTCGATTCGCCTACTGAAATGTAGCCGGCAAAGTGGATGGCCGCATCCACTTTCTCGGTTTTCAGCAGCATGGCAATCGTCTCGGTGTTGCGCAGATCCAGCACATGCAGAATCTCGTTCGGCACCGCCTCGCGAAAGCCGCGTTCCAAACTATCTAAGACGACAACACGGTAGCCCCGCTGTTGCAAGAAGTAGCGCGTGTGGGAGCCGATATAACCCGCTCCGCCAGTGACAAGTATGGTCGGCAAATCACCTCCAAGTCTAACTGTTGAGATGCTGAGGAGATATGGCGTTACTGGAATTGCAGACTGTCAGCAAACGCTATCAGGCCGAGGGGGCACCGGTGTTGGCGCTCGACAACTTATCGCTTACGGTCGAAGCCGGGCAGTTCGTTGCCCTTGTCGGACGAAGCGGCTGCGGCAAGTCAACGCTGTTGAACCTATGCGGCGCGATGGACTTTCCTACTTCGGGTACAGTGCTGCTCGACGGCCAGGACACGAAAGCTCTCAACGATGGCGGCCTCACCCGCCTACGCCGCGAGAAGGTCGGCTTCATCTTTCAATCCTTCCAATTGCTGCACACCCTGACCGCGGTGGAAAATGTGGAACTGCCATTGCTGCTTGCACGGAAGGGAGATGCACGGAAGACGGCACTCGATCGGCTGCGGCTGGTGGAACTGGAAGATCTGGCGGGACGCTTTCCGCATCAATTATCAGGTGGTCAGCAACAGCGAGTGGCAATTGCGCGGGCGTTGGCCGGTTCACCCCGGCTTCTGCTGGCTGATGAACCGACGGGCAATCTCGACACCACTACCGGGGAGCTTGTGCTCGCCTTGCTGAGTCGTACAGCACGCGAACTGAATGTGGCAATCCTGATGGCCACACACAGCTTGGAGAGTACAGCGGTGGTCGATCAGATTGTGAAGCTGCGCGACGGACGCATCGCCGGCGTTGAGACTCCGATGGCCTTGGGTGCGCGTTGATTCTATTTGCACGGCTGATACTACGGCCTGTCTTGCGCGAACCAGTGCGGGCAGTTCTCATTGTTCTGGCCATCGCGCTAGGCGTGGGTGTAGTAGTAGCAGTTGATCTGGCCGGGCAAGCTGCCGCGGGTAGTTTTCACTCTTCAGTCGAGTCGCTGACCGGCAAAAGCGACCTGACCATTTCGGCCACAGGCGGAGTAGATGAGCGACTGCTGGGCAAACTTGTGCAACTGCCGTATGCGTTTCAGTTCACTCCGCGCATGGAAGGCTTCGCCTCTATCAACGGTAAAGGCGAAGCACTACCTTTTATCGGCGTTGACCTGATTGCGAATCGCCAGGACACGCCAGAGAGTTCGACCGATACGAACGACCCCGGCCAAGCTCTGACGGGCAACCCGATTTGGGTCGGCCGACAGACTCACCTGCAGAGAGGGCAACCGGTGCAGCTTCTGGTGAACGACGCCCTGCACTCATTTACTGTGGCCGGCGTCATCCCTTCAAGCGGTGACCTGGGTGCGAACAACGTGATTGTTTGCGATATCGGGCTGGCGCAGCAGGTGATGGGCAAGGCTCGGAAAATCGACACCATTAGCGTGGTGGTGCCGCCAGAGCGACCAATCGAGTATTGGACTAATCTGCTTCGTGAGCAGTTGCCCCCTACAGTCTCGGT
>CALMAV010000309.1:0-1996 GCA_937859895.1 uncultured Bryobacterales bacterium
GTGCCAGGATATATTGCATTGAGCCTTATAGGTTCGACCGTGATTATAAGCCGGACATGTCCGGCGGATTGCTACCGTTGGTTGTGATCACGAAATTCGCGATCCATTTTGGACGGAAGCGAGTGCTCGCCGCAGCACTGTGCTTCTCAGCCTTCGGTGCAAACGCACAAGGTCTTAAAACAACTTTCGACGAGAATGGCGTGTCGACGCTGGCCTATAACGGCACAACGCTGATTGATCTGAAGGCGAAGCTGGGCGACGCATTTGCCGTTGGCACTTATCAGATTGGCGGCCGTAGCGGGTTTGGTGCGGCGGAGAAGAAGGCAAGCTGGGATGGCACATCGCAAACGCTTACTTGGGCGTTGCCGTGGGGTAGCGTCCTCTGCCAGTTTACTTCTTCGAACGCGGCACGCCTAGACGTAAAGATTGCCATTCACAACACGAGCCACGAGTCGCTCGAAGGAATCAACGTGTACCCGCTGGGACTTCAGTTTCCGGCACTGCCCAAGAACTTTGGGGCGTCAAACTATCCACAGTTTCATAACAACCTGGACGGGCCCGCGCTCATCACCGCTGATTACGGATCAGGCATGGTGGCATTGCTGGAGACAAGCGCCAAGCCGCTCTATCTGGGACTAACACCGTCAGGAGCTTCGAACCACTACCAGTTGCAAGTAGGAACGGTAAACGATGCGAGCGAAGGCTTCCTCTCAAAAGCGGTGCCGCTCCATCGCTCCGTACCGCCAGGGCAGACGGATACTTATCTGGTCAGTTTGCGATTTGCTCCGTCCGGTACTGCGCCCCTGGAACTGGCGCACGACCTGCTGGACAACTATCGCCACGCGTGGCCGCAAGTTCTCACATGGAATGACCGCCGCCCGATTGGGGAGCTGTTCCTTACCAATCCGACTTCCACGCCTTTGCCGGACGCCTCGCCTAACCCACGCAACTACAACTTCGCCAAAGCAATTGACGTACACAGCCAAGCGGGAAAGCTGGCGTTCCGTGCGGAGTTGCTCGCGTATGCAGATCGGGCTGTTCGGTTATTGAAGAGCATGAATGCGCAGGGTGCGCTGATTTGGGATTTGGAGGGGCAACAGTTCCCTCAGCCTGACCCTAGCTACGCCGGCGACCCCACGCAGTTAGCAAAGCTTGCCCCGGAGATGGACGCGGTGGCTGATCAGTTCTTCAAGCGGTTTACGGATGCGGGTTTAAAGTGCGGACTCACGATTCGGCCACAACGGCTTGACTTAAGCAAGACGCCGCATCAACAGGACTTGGCGAGCGAGGGTGAGTCAAAGGCCATGATCGAGAAGATGAGCTACGCCAAAAAGCGTTGGGGTTGCACGATGTTCTATGTGGACTCAGACGGGGGGCCGAATGACGCCACTGCGCCCTCAGTCTTTGCAGCTGTTGTTAAAGCGATGCCGGACGTTCTGATTATTCCGGAAAACATCTGGCCGCAGGACTACGCTTACACGGCGCCGCTTGCCAGCTTTACTGCGCCGTACAAGCCACTGCATACGCCCACAACAGCCCAAGCAATCTGGCTTCGTGCTTTCACGGTGACTTATGTGGGCGATGTGCCCGGTGGCGATCTAAAGAAAGACCCAGCACTGTGGAAGCAGTTCGAAGACGCCACCCGCCATGGTGACATCCTGTCCTTCCGAGCCTGGTTCGACGATCAGCCTTTGAACAGCCAGGTCCGCCAGCTTGCTGGAAGATGATGGATCGTCCTTACTTCTGCGGCAGGCCGGCATTTCGCGCAGGTACTAAAGCGACGCTGGACCAGTCCAGTTGAGCCTGCCCGTGCGCCAAGGCAGAGAGGTACTGATCGCGGATTACGCTAGCAATGGGCATCGGGACGTTCAACTCCTGCGCTGCTTCCAGGGCAAGCCGCAGGTCCTTGAATCCAAGTTTCAAGGGGAAAGCAGCAGGCTCAAACTTCTGGTCAACGATCATGCCGCCGTAGTTCTTGTAGACGGGAGAGCCAAAT
>CALMAV010000309.1:2006-5792 GCA_937859895.1 uncultured Bryobacterales bacterium
CAAATACTTCCGTGATCGTCTGGAAGAAAGCTTGATGGTCGGCACCGGCTTGGCGGAGAGTAGCAAAGGCTTCGCCAAATGTTTCCACCATGCTTGCGAGCATGAAGTTTCCGCAGAGCTTAAACAGATTGGCATGCCAGGCCTCCGGGCCAGCAATGAACACTGCTCTTCCCATTGCGTCCAGCAAGGGCCGGATCTGCTCGATGGCTGCGGGATCACCTGCCGGTACCGAAACTAATTTCTTCGCTTCAGCTGCATCCGGTCGGCCGAACACCGGACAGCTAAGGTAGCGTTGGCCCTTGGCGGCATGCTCTGTGGCAAGCTGCTTTGCCAAGGCCACGCTAATGGTGCTGCACGAGACGCGGAGTCGCCCTTTACCCAGCCCGGAAGCTATGCCATTCTCACCTAACGCGACCTCCCTGGCTGCTACGTCATCGGCCAACATGCTGAACACCACTTCAGATTGGCGCGATGCTTCAGCAGGCGAGACTGCTACGGTCGCCCCTTCACCCAGCAGCCCTTCCGCTTTTTCTTGAGAACGGTTGTAGACCGCCAGCTTGTAGCCCGAACGAAGCAGATTCCGCGCCATGGCGACGCCCATTTGACCAAGCCCAACAAAGCCAATGTTCATAGTTAAGCTATTGTGCCGACGAGCGGGCTGCTGGCAACAGCATATTCACGCTTGGGCATCCTTCCAGCTAGAAATGCGGCGCGCCCGGCTTCAACCGCTAACCTCATTGCATGCGCCATACGCTCGGAGTCATCTGCTTCCGCGATGGCTGTATTCAGAAGTATGGCGTCAAAGCCAAGCTCCATCGCAACAGCGGCATCGGAGGCTGTCCCAACACCGGCATCAACAATGAGCGGTACTTGCGTGATTGCCTCGCGGAGAATCTTCAGATTTGTAACGTTCTGTATCCCAAGGCCTGAGCCGATGGGCGCGGCGAGCGGCATCACGGCGGCTGCACCAGCGTCGATCAGTTTGCGTGCGTTGACCAAGTCGTCGGTGGTGTAAGGAAGGACAATGAAACCTTCTTTGACCAGCACGCGGGTCGCTTCAAGTAGGCCTTCGTTGTCTGGAAACAAGGTCTTTTGGTCGCCGATGACCTCCAGCTTGATCCAGTTTGACAGTCCGACCTCCTGTGCCAGGCGCGCTGTCCGGATTGCGTCCTCGGCGGTATAGCAGGCAGCCGTGTTGGGCAGGATATAGATGGCGCCCCGGTCAATGTAGTCAAGCTCTGACTCTTTAGTGCGGTCAGTCAAGTTGACCCGGCGAACGGCCAAGGTGACCATTTCAGTCCCGGAGATAGCGTGGCAGCGCCGCATAATCTGCTTGCTGCGATACTTGCCTGTGCCGACAAACAGGCGCGATTGAAAGGTTCTGCCGGCAATGGTCAGAGCATCACTCATGTCTCTATTATCAGCCGTTCGGGTGGCGCGTCCACTGTGCTATTTTGGACGAAGTCGGATCTCGCAAGCCTTTTGCGTTGTTCGCAGTCTGGACAGGTGGGTGAGTGGTTAAAGCCAACAGACTGTAAATCTGTCCCTCCTTGCGAGGTACGAAGGTTCGAATCCTTCCCTGTCCACCATCAAGCAGTCGGCCGTTGTAGCTCAGTTGGTAGAGCACTTCCTTGGTAAGGAAGAGGTCACCGGTTCAATCCCGGTCAACGGCTCCAGTTATCTACTTGAAACCTTCACCGAGCCAACTGGGCCGGTTTGTGGGTGAAGGCATACCTCAGGATTGTGCGGACGTCTTGCAGCTTAAGGCCAAAATTTTCCGCAATCTCGTTCACTGGCGAACCGCTTTCGTAGTTATCTACAACGTCATCCGCAGGCATTCGCGTACCCTTGATCACCGGAACTCCGTGCATCCTATCCGCTACGGATTCAACGAGGGGGCATTCCTGCCAGAATTGTTTGGCTTCCATTTCTTTATCCTATAAGCTTTTGCGGCTCGCAGATGCGACTGAAACGTCAGAGGTATCTTCGGTAAGAAGAGTACAAGCTATAGACGGTCAGCCGTTATAGCCAGTTGGTAGAGCACTTCCTTAGTAAAAGGAAATTACCTACTTAGTCTGGGTCAACCTCGCCCGCATCACCTTCCTGCTCATGCTCAAACTGCTTCCGAGCGAGTGTCAGCCGCTCCCGCAGTTCTGAAGGCAAGCCTGTCTCGATCTCTTTCGTTATAAAACCAACCTCGTCCAGGATTTCGAGGTGTACGACGTCCTTTGGCCTAAGTGAATTTAGTTTGAGGATAAGCAGGTCGCGAAGCGGTGCAACTGGGACGGTTAGGCCAAAGAGCACCATCAGTTGCGGATCGAGTAGCGGATTAAATGCAGGATAGGAGGACTTAGGCTTTTCGCCGACAAAGAGGATGTGGATTGCTTCGGAAATATGCAGCCCTTCACCAATCAGTGCATATCCATCGATCATGCGCTTGGCTTCGTAACCACGCTGATTCGCGACTTGTCTGATTCGGTCGAGGTCGGACCGATGCATAAGAACGTCAATGTCGCGGGTAACAAAGGACCGGCTTCTCTGTGCGGCAGCAAAGAGATGTGCATTGACTGCGACTCCTCCGATGACTTCAAAGGGCGCTCGTGCTTCTTCAAAGAGCTTTAGCAACTTCTCCAGATCCTCTGCAACGAAATACATACCCTGCTCGAAAATGAGGCTAACGTGTCCAGCCTGCGCCGAGTCGGCTACGAAATCTTCAAAGCTTTTCATGACTAGATGGACTGGTACTGTACGCCCGACTTTTCGGCAACCCGATTTAGAGGTTCATCTAGAGTCCATAGGTGGCATCCGCTGAGCAACGCCGAAGCAACCAGGTGGGCGTCGACCCAGCCAATGCCGGCACCCCAGAGCTTGCGTTGTTCCAATAAGCTCATGACTTCGTCGTCAGTAGCCACTGCAGCTGGTGGCATAGCGCGGAAGTACCGCAGGATCATTTCTCGCCCTTTGAGGTTCCCGCATGCCAGCTCGCCAATTACGTGTGGATGCATCAGCACGTGAGCCGCATCCAGCAAATCACTCAGATGCTTGTCGGTCTTTCGGAGATGTCCAACCCAGACTGAGCTATCGACCAGGACCATTACTTAGCAGCGGCAGCCCGACGCCGAGGTATGTCCATCAGGTCAGGCTCGGTGCCGCCTAAAGCCGCCAATCTGCGAGCTGATTCCCGGGCAATCAATGCTTCCAGACCAGCTCTGACCAGTGCAGTCTTCTCATCAATGCCGGTCAGTTCCTTTGCTCGATTGACCAAGGTTGGATCGAGAATTAATGTGGTCCGCATATGCATATAAGTATGCATTGAAACTGTTTGAACGGCAACAGCAATCTTTACAGATTCTTTATTGCAATTTGTGATACTGTAATCACAGATTGCAATATGACAGTTGCTGAGAAGCTGAAGTATCTGCGGCTGGTAGAAGGCAATCTGCGTGGCTTGCAGCGCGAGATGACGCAAAGCGAAGTGGTTGCTGCGCTGAAAAAAGAGCAGGGCCAATCACTTAGTCAGTCGTATTTATCTCAGCTGGAGAATGGCGGCCGGAAACACCTGACCAATACGTCCCGCTTATTGTTATCGAAGTTCTTTGGGGTGCATCCGGGTTATTTGGTCGATGATCCGGAAGGTTTTCAGGTAGAGCTAATCACTCCCTTGCGCAATCAGCAGGAAGACAAACTGGACCTCTGGATGGTGGCCGGCGCAGAACGCTTTCTTAAGGATGGAGCGCTAGCCGAAGCACTGCTTAGGATCGCCCGGCATGACGATACGCGTAAGTG
>CALMAV010000310.1 GCA_937859895.1 uncultured Bryobacterales bacterium
CACAACGCCAGCCCGAAACATCTGGCCGAAGCTTTGGAAGGAAGCCTAAAGAGACTGCGGCTGGACCGCATTGATGTATATCAACTGCATACGCCCGACCTGGCTGTTTCCTTTACCGCTTCGATGGAGGCGCTAGCCAAGCTGAAAGAAGAAGGCAAAATACGGCACGTGGCACTTTCCAATGTCACCCTGGAACACATTGAACGAGCCCGAAAGATTGTGCCCATTGTGTCAGTCCAGAATCGGTATAGCTTTGCTGATCGCGAGTGGGATTTTGTACTGGACTACTGTGCGTCGAACGGGATTGCCTTTCTGCCTTGGGCGCCATTAGGCGGTGGCCGCAAAGCGCATGAAGTGCTGGATTCAGTGGCAAGCCGAATGGGAGCAACTTCCCAGCAGGTAGCTTTGGCGTGGTTACTGAAACGGTCGCCGGTGATGTTGCCCATTCCGGGAACTTCTTCTGTCGCGCATTTGGAAGAAAATATCGCAGCAGCAGGTCTTGAGTTGCCGGATGCGGAGTTTGGGGAGCTATCAGCAGTAGAGCCGGCTCCGGTCAGCTATCGCTGACTTCTCCATCGTGCTTGGCCGCGGCGAAACCCATCGCTGCGGCCTCAGCTCTACCAGAGTTGCAAGGTCACCGCGTAAGTATCTGCATAGCGCGCTCTCTACATTCAGCAGGCACGATGTGCGGTCCTTCAAACTCTTGATATTCAACATGGAGCTGCTGGTTTTGAAGTATACGCACCAGTCGGCGGCTGCACCTGTCAATCGGCAGAACCTCATCGTGTGTGCCATGACTCATGAAAATCGATGGAGAGCCTTGGATCTCGGCAGGAGCCATAAATCCAGGAGAAAACGCCAACAAATTGGTAAACAGCGCCCCGTTACTCAAGCCCAGAGATAGCGCATAGGATGCACCGTCCGAAAAGCCGCCCAGTGCCAAACGCGCAGGATCGATTCGATAGCGTGAAAAGACAAATTGCAGGCACTTGTCGACGAAGCGAACATCCGATCCATATTCAGAATCGGAAATAATGTCCCATGATGAACTGCGGGATTCAGGCGCCAACACTATCACGTTCGCACGGTCCGCATACGGGGCTAGAATGCCAAGTCCACCATCCGCATTGCCACCCGCACCATGTAGCATCACGGCGAATGCAGCCGGACCTGAGCCGATCGAGCTTTTGGGAACGTGCAGCAAGGCACGACGTCCCCGCAAGATTGATAACTCGTGTAGACCGGCCAAGCCTTCCTCATGCGGGACACCAGGGCGGGCAAGCAACCGAGCTGGTGGCTTTTCTAAGAAGGTTTCCGGTGTGGCCATAAAACAACTCACTCTATAGACCAACACGGGCAAAGCACGTGATCTGGAACAATCTCCAGCTTGGCGTGTAACTCGGCCAAGTTGATCCACTGGCGCTCAATTGCGAGCAGTTGACCCAGAAGGGTTCGCGTCTAGGAGCATCAAAGCGTCGCAATGCATAAATCAACAACAACCCGCTCTGTAAAACTTGGCAGTAGTAACTAAGGGGCAGAACAGAGCGACTAACACTCGATGGACAAGGGAAACGTGATTCGGACGTACATCGAACGCGAGATGCCCGGCTATAGTGTCACCATGCTCCCTGCGCGGGGGGTCCGCCCTTTCGGCTTTTTGATGGAGAGAGATGGGTATCAGTACACCGTCGAGTTTGAGGAAGACTTCCTTAACCAGCACGATGGGGCAGAGATTGGGAAGATCCTCGCAGACTGGCAGGTCATTGAGAGCGTATGTCAGGGTGAGGGTCTTCGGTACGTTGTTACGCCCCGTGGACTGCGGCTTGACTCTTCTAACTAGAAGTTACTTATGAAATTAAAATCGATTGCTAATCAGGTTGTAGTAGTCATCGGAGCTTCTAGTGGGATTGGACGCGAGGCGGCATTACGTTTCGGAAGGCGCGGTGCCAAGGTTGTAGTGGCGGCACGGAGTGAGCCCGGGTTGATCTCCTTGGTTGACGAGATTGAAAGCTTAGGAGGCGAAGCGGCGTACTCGGTATGTGATGTGGCGGACTTCGAGCAAATTAAGCAAGTGGCCGAGACAGCTGTTCGCAGATTTGGCCGCATTGATACTTGGGTTAACGTTGCCGCTGTCTCGGTCTACGCACGCTTTGAAGAAACCTCGCCGGAAGAGTTCCGCCGCGTGTCGGAGGTGAACTACCTTGGGCAAGTTCACGGAGCTTTAGCAGCTCTACCGCGTCTTCGTCAAAGTGGAGGCGGTGCGCTGATTGCTGTCTCCTCACTGGAGAGTATCGTTTCGCTACCGTTGCATAGCGCATATAGTGCCTCCAAGCATGCTGTGGAAGGCGCTTTTGACGCGTTGCGGAGAGAGTTGATGGCCGAGGGAGCCCCGATTTCGGTAACGAGTGTCAAACCGGGCACAATCAACACTCCGTTCTTCAATAATGCCGCGAACCGGATGGAGGTGAAACCTACGGGGCCGCCTCCCATCTACCAGCCTGCTGTGGTGGCTGATTGCATTCTCTTTGCAGCAGAACATCCAGTTCGGGATCTGTTTGCGGGGGGTGCCAGCAAAGTAATGGCAGTGGGACAAATGGTAGCTCCGAAACTGATAGATGCAACGCTGGCGCGGTTCGGTATCCCTTCGGAGCGCACTGGTGACCCTGATCC
>CALMAV010000311.1 GCA_937859895.1 uncultured Bryobacterales bacterium
GGAGATCAGAAAAGCGGGAATGGTAAAGATGGCTCCGGACGCGACGCCTTCGCCGATAGATCCGCTGGTTCGGGCTATGTTCTCTTCCAGCAGTGACCCGCGCCACGCGCGCATGGCAGCCATACTGATCACGGCGGCCGGGTAGGTTGCCGCGACCGTGATGCCTGCACGCAAACCAAGGTAGGCGTTGGCTGCTCCCAGCACGACAGTCATCACGAGCCCAAGCATGATGGCCCGAACCGTTAGTTCGCGCATCTGCTGACCTTCGGGGACAAATGGAACGAATGGCTTGGTTTGTGTACTCATTGGGAGCCGAGTGTAGCTATTGTAAAGGCACGGGGCCGGACGGACTGCTGAAGCAAAGAGGCTTTGGAACTACAGGCCGGAGATCATGACTTTGAGTTCATCCAAGAAAAAGAGTCTGTCGTGCCGATGCAGCAACGTCCAACCCTCAATTGTTTCCAGCACGAGACTCGGATCGAACCGTTCTGGTTGAGGTTCGGAGAAACCTTGTCGAGTACGGCTTTAGACAACAGTGCCAGCGTGAATTTTCTTAGGACGACCGCCTAGCTTCCCGTTTGCCCGAACCGCGTCAGTCTTGGCGCGTGAGGTTGCGCTGCCACCAGCCTTACCCATCTGTGCAGCCATCCAGCGGCGAGAGCCGAGGAAGCCTTGTAGCAGTCCGGGTAAGCAAATATCTGCATCAATATCAGGGAAATGCAATCCGAGCCCAGAAGGAGAAATTTCTATGTTAGTCAACTGTTCTGGTCTGGCATGCTCCAAACCTTCTGCATCCTGTGGCTTAAAAGAGATGGAAAGGCCGCTACTGAGGTCGACAATTAGACGGCCTACGCTGTGGTCATAACGCGCTGTCTGAGCAGTGGGTATTTTCGCTAAGTGAGTTGTAGCTCGCCGGTTAGCTGCTTGGACTTCTTCTTTACTGTAAGCCATGAATCCTTCTCCATTCGGCGCATAATACTACGACTCTCGATGTGAGCGCTGTATTGATCTTTGAAAGCTTGGCTGCAGCAAAACCGTAGTTTTCTCGCAGTTCTGGCGGGCCCTCTGGACAATTGAGCTTGAAAACAACCTCACAGCCATTACCGATCACATGCACATGAGCCGGTCTATGGTCATTGGAATAAATCACCACACGTAGTCCCTCTACGGTGTCAACAGAAGGCATAGTATCAGAAGCTAAGCGTTTTGGTTGCTATTATCGAGCTGATTTAGGACATGGAATCATGGCTTCAGAATGCCCACATTACTGATTAGACGGCGCTAGCTGGCTGGAACGTGTATTGCCAACGAGGCTCATGAGGACAAGGTAAACTTCACGCACCGTTAAGGCCAGTTCGGTGAGGTGTGCATCATGCGAATAATTATCACCAGTTCCGACTCCACGGTATAAATCAGGATGTATGGCAGAGGCGTTAAGACAAGCTCGCGGGTGCCTGCCAGCTTTCCATTGCGGCTACGGTAAGAAAACTGATTGAGCGAATTGGCCGCGCCATAAATCTTTTCGACTGTGGATCGCAGGAAAGCCGGGTTATGTTCGCGAAGATAATTAGCAATGCTGCCGAGGTTATCGGCGGCTGCCGGTGCCTAGCGGATACGCCTCAAGAGCGCAGCATCTTTTGCACGCGGGCATTCATCTCGGGTTCTTCCATAAAGTTGCCGCGCTGGATTTGATCAATGCCTATTTGCACCTGTGCCTTGAACCAGTCGTTATAGGCCAGCATCTTTGACACAGCTTCCCGTACCAGTTCGCCAGTGCCTTTGCCCGTCTGTGCGGCAAGGGTGTCAAGTTGCTCTATCTGGTTGTGCGGAATTTCGACGTTCACACCCCCAAGCCTAATGGCGTGCGCTTCTTCCTGTCAACGCTTCCCGGCTGCGCTGGTGTACCTTGTTCCTTTCCCGCATCCCCAATTACGGTTGCGCTCCGAAGGGGCTGGCTATTCCATTGAAGATTTGCTGGTCAAAATCTCCGCAGATAAGAGAAGCCGTGCTCTCTGGCAAACCGCTGTACTCTGCCCGCTCTGATGCGTCTTTGAGCTGAGCTCAGGATCATAGACAAGGCAATAGCCGTCAAGCCAAAGTATAAGGAAAGCCCGAACCGCTGATTGGTGTGTTGGCCAACGAGGCTTGTGAGCGCAAGATTCACCGATATTACTTTTGAAGTAGCATGATGGCCGGATCCGCCTATTAAAGCTTCAAGTATGTCTGACACACCGCTCACTTTTAGCATCGACGAGACCCTTCGTGATCGGCTAGTTGAGTTAGCAACAGCCTTGCAACGAGACCGAAGCTGGGTTATCAACGAGGCGCTCTCAAGCTATTTGGAGTTGCAGCAATGGCACGCGGACCAAATTAGGGAGGGCATAGCAGATAGTGATGCGGGCAGAACACTATCCACGGAGGAGGTTCGTGCGCAACTTAGAAAAGTCCACTTACAGAGGAAGAACGGCAGTTGACCTGCGCTGGTCCAACGTAGCAATCTCAGATCTCGAAGACCTTTACAATTACTTCGAGCAAGCGGGATTAACTGGAACCAGGCCAGGCAATCCCGTGATCTTGCGGCCGCAATCAGGCTCGACTGGTTCCGAATCGTTCCGAATTACTAAGTGCTATCTCTCAACGTAAGTCACGGCGTTACAGACGCTGTTAAAAAGCAGCGGTGTTTAACTCGATGTTACGAACGGGTAGAGCCGAAGGAATGCAGGAAGAGGCATCCCTGCTCTTCTAACATCGCAAAGCAGATATGAATAGTGAACATTTCGTATTAAGCGCACCGTGGTAAGACAGGAGTAAGTTACAAAGTCTCGGCTTGCCGAGGGAACGGATTGACTTCCGACCTAAAGCAACCGTCGGATTTGTAAGCTCTCCACCGTTACTTCTCCGTCAGCTGCAAACAAAAAGAGCCGGTCTCCACTCTTGCCTAGTGCGCGGTGAATGGCGGTTCGTTGTTCGTTAATACAAACATCGAAGATGCTGCTAGTAGCTACTATGTCCAGGTGGACGCGCCCGTCCAGTCCAGCAACCTGGTGGATGGTTGCAAGCGGGTCTCCATCCAGTGACTTCGCGGTTGTAAC
>CALMAV010000312.1 GCA_937859895.1 uncultured Bryobacterales bacterium
CCGCGATTCGTTGACTCTGCTGGAGGGGTCTGGCGTAATGCTCAATAGCAGCGCCTTTCTACTTGGGAATGTTTTAAATCACGAACGGGTTTGTTCTCAATATTTGTGGAATAAGGCGGTAGCTGAGGATATTTTTGCTTTGGCCTATTCTTTCGGCCAGCTCTTGCCGATGAGGATAGTGACAACTCTGGGGAAAAGGACGTGACGGTGACGGGACGGATTTCGATCTTTTTATTGCTCTTTGGATTAGCTGCGAGCGGCCAGACTTCCTCGGGAGAGGAACATCGAATGGCACAGCCTGCGCCTGTTGCTGAGCAGCCCGCGCACTATACTCTGGGCCCGGGAGATCAGATTTCCCTTCACGTCCAGGACTTGGATGATGTCTCAGAAAAACCCGTGCGGATCGATCCTTCCGGAGTCATCGATTTGCCCCTGGTCGGGCGAGTCAATGCAGCCGGACTCACAATAGACCAGCTGCGCGAGGCTCTGACGACGAAGTTGTCCAAGTACGTCGAGTCCCCTAGAATTGCTATCAATGTTCTCGAGTACCACAGTCAGCCAGTCTCAGTATTGGGCGCCGTAGCTAACCCAGGTATTCAGCAGCTGCAGAGTCCGAAACGTCTGCTGGACGTGATCTCCGTCGCGGGGGGATTGAAGCAGGAGGCAGGCTCAGAGCTCACCATTACTCGCCAGTTGCAGTGGGGCATGCTTCCCCTCCCGGGTGCCCATACAGATCAATCCGGGCAGTTCTCAATTGCGCAGCTTTCGCTGGATGACCTCACCAAGTCACGCAATCCACAGAACAACATCTTTGTTCGACCCAATGACGTTATCTCCGTCCCGAAAGCCGAGATTGTGTATGTGCTGGGTCAGGTCAAGAAGTCTGGCGGCTTCGCGCTGGACAACCGCAACAGCATCTCTATCATCAAGGCTCTTGCTCTCGCACAGGGTCTCGACCATGATGCAGCGCCGAAGAAAGCGCGTATCGTTCGAGGAATCTCCAGCCACTCCGGAATGTCTAGCGATAAGGCAAATCCAACTGAGGTAGCCGTGAACATCCAAGACATTCTGGACGGCAAAGCTCCCGATATTCAACTCAATCCAGACGACGTGCTGTTCGTTCCAAATAGCCTGGCACGTTCCGCCACGCGCCGGGTGACTGAGGCAGCGATCCAGATTGCAACTGGCGTCGTCATTTTTCACTAGAACTCTGGTCCAGAACAAATTCGTAGATAAGGAAGAAAAGACACCATGGAGGATTTTAGAAAGCTTGGACGATCGGATGCTTTTCCTAGGCGTACACAGGTATTGATCGAAGGAGGGAGGACGTCTGCCCTTGCCCCTTACTTACAACCTGGCGAAACTTCGGCCGAGCCTGAAGGTTTGCTGGTCGGATACTACCGGATGCTCCTCCGCCATCGCTGGATGATCTCGGTATTCGCCGTGGTCGGCGCCACCCTGGCTTTCCTGTTCTGTCTTACCGCGCGTCCGGTCTATCGGGCCCGCACTTCTTTAGACATTCAAAACCTTAACGCTGACTTCATAAACATGCATGCGATCACGCCCACCAACACGGCCGGACCCGCAGCGCCTGAAGTCTATATCCAAACCGAGATCAAGCTTCTTCAGAGTGAAACTCTCCTCAACCGCACTAAGCAACGGATGCAGCAGGAGGCACAGGCTCTACGGGTGAACGACGGCACCGTCGTGTCAAAAACAAGAAAGTTGCTCCATCTGCCTGGCTCCAAACCCCCTGCCCCGCAGGAAACCGTTGAGGCCACGGCAAAGAGTCTTTCCGTAAAGCCAATGGGTCTGACGCACTTGGTCGAAATCACGTGCGACTCCTGGAACGCGAAATTTGCTGCCGACTTCTGTAATGCTCTCAGCTCGGAATTTCAGCAAGAAGATCGCGAGGTGCGTTGGAGCGAAGCTCAAAAAACAAGCGAGTGGCTCTCCCGCCAATTAGCAGATGTACGCGACCAATTAGCCACTTCAGAAAAGCGGCTTGAAAGAGCAAGCGAGGCCAACGGCCTCATCTTTAGCCAGCAGGGTGGCGGCAGCGTCGGCGAACAGAGGCTTCGAGAACTGCAATCCGAGTTGATGAAGGCGCAAGCGGACAGAGTTTCCAGACAAGCTCAGTTTGAGATCAGTAAGTCCGCGACCGCTGACTCCCTCCCCGTTGTTCTTGACGATACCCAACTCCGCGATTATCAGACGCGACTGGTAGAACTCAACCGCCAACTGGCTGAACTGATGCCACCCCTAACCGACGCTCATCCGAAGGTACAGCACATCAAGTCGCAAATCCGCGAGCTGGAAGTTAGTTTAGCTGCAAAGAAAGCAAACGTTGTTGAGCGCATGCGCAACGAGATCCAGGCAGCCCGCCAACGTGAGGATCTACTTTCCTCGGCCTACATCAATCAAGAGAGAAAAGTGGCAGTGGAGACCGGTCGTGAGACTCAGGCGAACATGCTCCGGCGTGATGTGGATTCCGGGCAGCAACTCTACCAGACCCTTTCACAACGCGTCAAAGAGGCTGGTCTTGCTTCAGCAATGCAAGCTAGCACCATCCGAACTGTAGATCCGGCGCTTGTACCACTGGTTCCTGTTCTCCCCAGAAAAATTCAGACCATCATCGTCGGCATTCTGCTCGGCACGGTCGCAGGAATATGTTTCGCCTTCTTCAAAGAAAGGACGGAAACGGTCTTGCGCATACCCGGAGAAGCGCCCCGATTCCTGAATGTTCGCGAATTGGGAGTTATCCCCTCTGCCAGGGTTGGTTTGAGCCAGCCTTACGCTCGAAAGATTCAGCCAAGCTCTTCGAGCGGTACGGCGCTGATGCTTAAAGATGGACCGTCGGACGGCACTTTGGCGCGTAACGAGGTTGTGGATCTGGCAACTTGGAAGGCAAACGCTTCCTTGGTAGCAGAAGCGTATCGGAGTGCCACCTACTCCATTCTGCTGGAGGGTCGCGAAGCCGACCGGGGACGGTCTTATGTGATCACAAGCCCAAGTGCGGGTGAGGGTAAGGC
>CALMAV010000313.1 GCA_937859895.1 uncultured Bryobacterales bacterium
GTCCACATCCATACTCGTCACCATTTGACTTTCGGCCGGTAGCAATGACAGCAAGGTGGAGTCACTAGCGGCAAAAACATTGAAAGAAGCCGTGAGCGCAAGCCCAAGAACAAAGGGAAGGCGAGCCATAAGAAACCTCTCCTCAGTGTACGTAGAAGCAGTCTCACCGGTTCAAAGAATCAACACTTTGTTTCAGGAAGAGCTAATTTCTCATCCTTTAAGCCCCCAAGAGGCAGTTGAAACCAAAAGGTGGAGCCCGGACCGGGCTTGTTGTTATACATTCCAATTTGGCCGCCCATGATGCCAACTAATTGTCGGCTGATGGTGAGACCAAGTCCGGTACCGCCAAACCGGCGCCGATGCGTTCCATCGGCTTGGAAGAACGCTTCGAAGATCCTCTCGCTCACCGTGTCCTCTACACCAATGCCCGAGTCGATCACTTTACAACAGAAGTGGGCGCTGTCTTTACATTCGGCCACGTTAACGTGAATCACCCCACTAAGGGTAAATTTGATCGCATTTCCGAGGAGATTAGTGAATATCTGGCGAAAGCGCAGCCCGTCCCCACAAACACGATCAGGCAAATTAGGGCTAACCTCCCAGGTAATCTGCAAGCCTTTCTGGTCAGCACGTACCCGCAACAGCTTTACCACTGAATTCAAGCTCTCTCGAAGCTGAAATTCCTCCTCGGCTAAAGAAAGCCGGCCAGCCTCGATTTGGGACAGGTCAAGAATGTCGTTGATGATTGTAAGCAGATCATTTGCGCATTGCCCGACAATCTCGGTGTATTCGAGCTGCTCAGGCTCCAACCCGCTGTTCTTAAGTAGGTCGATCATGCTCGTGGGACGTGTTGGCCAGGAACTGTTCCTTGAGCTGGGTGGCCTCGTGGGCACGCTGAAGCGCAGTACTCAGTTCCTCGTTTTTGGCGCGCAACTGCTGGGCTGACTCCAGAAGGCGCTGCTGGGCTAGCTTGCGTTCGGTAACATCTCGGCCAATTCCCTGGATGGCAATCGGCTGACCGCGGCGGTACAGGATCCGCGTGCTGACCTCAAGGAACCGGCGAGTTCCGAACTTTGACAGAATGGGGAGCTCATAGTGTTGCGTGGCACTCCCGCCCAGATGATTTCGGATACTGTCTTGTGTCTGGCTCCGAGCTTCCGGAGCAATCAGTTCCTCGAAATTGCGGCCTACCACCTCCTGCCGTGAGTAACCGGTCAGATACTCGGCTGCGCGATTAATTTCTATCACCTTGCCGTTAAGATCGTGGACGAAGATGACGTCATTAGCGTTCTCAAACAGATCCCTAAAGCGCTCTTCGCTGTTGGGCAAAGCCTCCTCTGCTGAGTGCTCAGCGGTCTCGTCGTGGATAATTGCAACCCGCGCTTCATAACCGGGCACATGAAGCGGCAGCAGGATCATGCGCACTGACAGGCGCTGTTTGCTAGCAGTCTTATGCTCTCGAGGTCCGAGAGTATTCAGCGGCTTGCGGAGTTCGTCTTCAAGTGAGAGCCGGTCTGCAGCTGTGGTTACCGTGAACAGCTCTAACACGTTCAGGCGACTTAGATCGGTTCTGGGGTAACCGTACAGGGAGCCGGCTGCTTCATTTGCCTCTATGATTTGAAACGATAAACAGTCGTATATAAAGGTCGGCACTGGATTATCCAGGTAAACCTTGTGCGTTTCACCGATAGCAGGTAGCTGGATGGGCCAGGGCCCTAATTCAACAGCCGCTTTTGCACCCCGTCGCAAAGTGTCCAACTGCTTAGTTTCGCTGTCCGAAGTTGACGTCCCATAGTTTTTCTCCATGTAAGCGACCTCTCAAATCTACCAGGAGGAAAAACAAAGTGTGTATTAGGATTAACCGAAGTGTCGCAACAGAATATGATTATCCTACTCGCTTTTAGCCCTAAGGTGGAAGGTTGGGGGGCGGCTTCTGAGTTTCAGGGCTGTCACTGCCAAAAACAATGGTCGATTCGGCTTCGAACTTCTGGTAATTCCGGAAGTGCAGGTCGTTGCGGATTTTGCCGGTAGGCGTGACCGCTTCGATAACAGCGGCAGAAGGCAAAATATAAGAGACTGCTCCGATATTGATGGGGCCGTAATCGATCGTAGTAACCAAGCTGCTGGTTTGAAGTTCAAACGGGATCTCGGTTAAGGCGTTCTCGATTCGGAGGATCATTCCGGTCTCGCCATTTGCAAAAACGAACCCATGGTAGGGAAC
>CALMAV010000314.1 GCA_937859895.1 uncultured Bryobacterales bacterium
CACGCGCCTTCCTGACGAGGCTTTCCTAGCACTCACTCTGCTGAAGAACGGTCAGCCGTCCAAAGGTCGGAATGTGGCGAAAGTTTTTGCTCACGTGCACGAGGTCCGCTGCTCGCATCTGACCAGGGCATTTCTACCCGGCGTACCTCGTTTCGAGTCCGGTGCGGCCCCAACTCGCGAGCAGCTTGTCGAGGCCTTTACCATTTCCAGTTCTGCCGTAGAAAGTCGGTTGACTGCGATCATCAACAGCAATGAGCGGATCAAGGATCGCGATGGACTCGTTCTACTCGGGTATTTGATGACCCATGAAGCGCACCATCGCGGACAGATTCTGTTGGCCTGCAAGCAATCAGCAATCCGCATGCCCGAAGAGTTCCGGTGGGACATTTGGAGCCACTGGTTCCGCCCAGCGTTCTAATGTCACGAGCGCCTTTTACTCGTGACATTATGAGGTAGGAGGAGCTTATGGCGTCGCAGATCATTCCCAGCACCGAATCAATCGACACTAGCCGCTATGAGTGCATTGACGGCCAGCTCGTGGAGCGTCCTGTGCCTAACTTCCAACACTCGCGGACTCAAGAGAATCTGTGCGTGTCTCTTCGCCCGCTGGCACGATCTGCGGGGTTGCAAAGCGGACCTGAGCTTTCGGTTGATAAGTCGCCGGGTTCGCAGAGCGATTGGATGACTCCTGATTATGCTCTTTCTTTTCCTGGAGGGTATCAGTTGAATGCCAATGGACATGTCCTCCCGCCGATTCTTCTAATTGCAGAAGTGCTCTCGCCCGGGCAGAACTTCTTTAACATGCGCAAGAAGGTCGAACGGTATCTTGTGTGGGGTGTGCAAACCGTATGGCTTCTTGATCCGCAGTTGTCTACTGCTCTGGTTTTCAATGCTGGTGAGCTCAGTTCAGGCCTGTTAGTCAAGGACGGTGACTTGCGGGCTGGAGATATTGCCATCCCGCTTGCTGACGTTTTCATCTAGCCACAGCTGAGCCGTTACTAAGCTGTTATACGACCTCACGCCTTTGATATGCTCGAAAGTTAGAATTACTCCTGAGGTTCTCCCGTGTCTGGACATAGTAAGTGGGCCACAATCAAGCACAAGAAAGCGGCCTTAGATTCAAAGCGTGGCAAAGTCTTTACCCGGCTGATTAAGGAAATCATGATTGCTGCGCGCGGCGGCGGTGGTGATGCCGACGGTAATCCTAGATTGCGTACGGCCATTATTGCTGCGAAGGCTGTTAGTATGCCTGCCGATAACATTAAGCGCGCGGTGATGCGTGGTACTGGCGAAATTGAAGGCGGCCAGATCGATGAAATTCTTTTTGAAGGCTATGGACCCGGTGGTGCGGCTGTGCTGGTCAATACAGCGACTGACAACCGTAATCGGACGGTGAGCGAGATCCGCCATATGTTCTCTAAGAATGGCGGGAATTTGGGTGAAGTTGGTAGTGTTGCCTGGATGTTCGAGCGCAAGAGTCAGATCATTATTGACGCTGCTCAAACAACAGAAGACCAGCTGATGAACATTGCTCTTGAGGCCGGTGCGGATGATATTCGGGAAGAGGACGGCGCCTGGGAAGTCTTATCTGCACCGGAGGCACACGATGCGGTTCTCGCGGCTTTAGAGAAAGCGAAGATCCCCACCGAATCAGCAGAAGTGGCGATGGTGCCCAAGAATACGATCAAGCTGGAAGGCAAAAATGCTACTGCCATGCTCAAGCTCTACGATCAGCTGGAAGAGCATGACGATGTCCAGAATGTATACGGCAACTACGAAGTGGATGAGGCAGAAGTCGAAGCACTCGCCTAAGTTGCCGATTCTATAAAGCTAATGCGGATCGTCGGAATAGACTGCGGGACCGAGCGGACAGGTTTCGGAGTGATCGAGTCCGACGGTCGCTCCCATAGGCTGATTGAAGCAGGAGTAATTCGAACCAAGCCTGCTTATCCGTTAGAGTTTCGCTTGGCCCAAATTGCACGCGAACTCCGTAGTGTACTGGTTCAATATGCGCCCCACATCATGTCCGTAGAGGAAGTGTTTTACGCGGTTAATGCCAAGTCAGCGTTGAAGCTTGCCCATGTCCGTGGCGTGGCTTTGCTGCTGGCTGCCGAAGCGGGGCTGCCGGTCTCTGAATACTCACCACTGGAAGTGAAAATTAGCGTAGTTGGGTATGGACGTGCCGAGAAGCAGCAGGTGGAGATGATGGTGCAATCACTCTTAGGAATTGACCGTCAGTTCAAGTCGTACGACGCAACTGATGCCTTGGCCGTCGCTATCTGTCATGCAGCACGCATGAACTATCAGCAGGCCGTTGGGGCAGAGAGTTGAAAACGCTTGCGCTTATCTGGGCTCTTTGTGCGTCTGCGCTTGCTGCTCCAGCCCGGCTGACTTACACCAAGAGCTTTCCGGGCAGCACGCCTGCGTACGTCTCTATTCAAGTTGACCGAACTGGCGCACTGGAGTACAAAGAATCGACCTCGGCAGATGAGCAGCCGTTGAAAGCGCAGATGAAAGAAGCGGACGTTACTCCGCTATTCACTTGTGCCGAGCAGTTGGAGTACTTCAAGCAACCGATCGAGTCGGGCTTGAAAGTTGCTAATACAGGCAAGAAGGTGTTCCGGTATGAACCCGAAGCTGGGCCAGCTTCGGAAACAACGTTCAACTACTCCATCATGCCTGTTGCGCAGCAGTTGCTTGAGCGGTTTGAACAGATCGCAGCGAGCGAGCGCGCCTATATTGATCTGGATCGCGCCATACACTTCGACAAACTAGGCGTAAACGACGCGTTGGCTGAGACCGAGGCGCTTTGGCTCCACAAACAGCTGACTGCTCCCGAGCAGTTTGTTCCGCTACTGACCCGGATCGCCTCGCACGAGACATTTATGCATCTGGTTCGCGATCGTGCTGCCCGCTTACGCGACGAGTTTACAGGCACTGTCCCGCAAACAGCTCAATCGGACACTAAGCCGCAGTGAGCGAAGGGTACAGTTCGGTCCGCCGGGTTATTTGGATTGTGCTCGACAGCGTAGGTATTGGTGCAATGCCTGATGCTGCAAGCTATGGTGACGAAGGCAGCAATACGCTGGGCAATATCGCGGCCCGCAGGCCGTTGCAGTTACCGTTCATGGCACAGCTGGGGCTGGGTAACATTGCGCCCATTGCCGGCATTCCAGCAGCTGCGAACCCAAGCGGAGCATTCGGAAAATGCACACTTGCTTCTCCCGGCAAGGACACCACGACTGGTCATTGGGAAATGGCCGGTATTATTCTGGACAAGCCGTTTCCGCTCTTCCCCCATGGCTTTCCGCTCGAAATCACTGAGGCTTTTGAAAGGCAGACTGGACGCAAATGCCTGGGCAACAAAGCGGCTTCGGGGACCGAGATCATTCAGGAGCTAGGAGGGGAACACCTTCGCACCGGTTCACCCATCGTCTATACTTCTGCCGATAGCGTATTTCAGGTAGCTGCGCATGAAGACGTTATTCCACTGCCAGAGCTTTACCAGATGTGCGAGAAAGCACGTGCGATACTCAGTGGTCCGAATGAGGTAGGCCGGGTCATTGCGCGTCTTTTCACGGGTAGCGACGGGCACTTTACACGCACCCCAAATCGCAAAGACTTTGCTGTGCCGCCGCCTGCGGGCATGCTGCTCGATCAGCTAGCCGAGCGCAAGATCAGCGTGCAGGCAATTGGCAAGATTGCTGACATCTTTCTCAGCCGAGGCATCAGTTGCTCTTCGAAAACGAAAGACAACTGCGACGGCATGAGACAGACTGCCGAGGCAATGCAAAGGCAAAAGGACGGCCTGATATTCACCAACCTGGTTGACTTCGATCAGCAGTTTGGCCATCGCAACGATGTGGAAGGTTATGCCGCAGCTCTGGAGGCCGTTGATGCTTGGCTGCCCTCGCTGGAAATAGCCGAGGGCGACATGCTGATTTTGACCGCTGATCATGGATGCGATCCTACTACGCCCTCAACCGACCACTCACGTGAATACACGCCTCTGCTGGTGCACGGACCATCTGTAAGGCCAGGGATCAATCTCGGCACTCGTGCCACGCTCGCCGATATCGGGCAGACAGTGGCTGAGATCTTCGGTGCGCGATTGCCAGCTGGGACGAGCTTTCTACAGGACGTCGCGAAAGGATAAGGACAACCGGAATAATGAGACGGCGTATCATGGCCGCGAATTGGAAGATGTACAAGAACGCGGCCCAGACCACCAATTACTTTGAGCAGTTTAAGCCCTTGCTGGCGAATTCGAATAGCCCAGCGAGATGCGATATCGTAATCTTCCCTACAAGCCTTTCGGTTCCGGCCGCAGTGGTGGCGGCAGCGGGCTCCTCCATTTCCATTGGTGGACAGAACATCTATTGGGAGCGCAAAGGTGCATTTACCGGCGAGGTCTCCGGCGAGATGCTGCACGCTGCGGGAGCTACCTGGGTGATTGTCGGCCACAGTGAGCGGCGCCAGTATTTCGGTGAGACAGACGGCGCTGTGTTAAAGAAAACTCAATCGGCTCTCGAGGCTGGCCTAAACCCTATCATTTGCGTGGGTGAACGTTTGGAGGAACATAAATCGGGCAAGACGGCGGAGGTTCTGGTCAGGCAATTTGCGGGTGGTATCGCCGGCTTAACCGAGGAGCAGTTCTCGAAAGTGGCCATAGCTTACGAGCCAGTGTGGGCAATCGGAACAGGACAGTCAGCGACTCCGCATATTGCAGCCGATGCGCATCGGTTGATCCGTTCGGAAGCTGACAAGCGTTTTGGCCAAGAAGCAGCCCAGGCAGTTCGCATATTGTATGGAGGTAGCGTGAAGCCCGATAACATCGAAGGCTTCATGCGGCAGGATGAAATTGATGGTTCACTGGTCGGCGGTGCCAGTCTCGATCCGCAGTCATTCGCCAAAATCGTCGGGGCTGCTTAGAGGCCTTTGCATTCGGCCAGGGTTGCGATCGGTGCGCTTCTCTTTGGCAGACTTGCCCGGCAAGTCAAACGGATTATCATGCACCTTTTCACGAATGCCTGAGTTGATTGTTTTACCGAGAGAGATGCTGCGCTCGCCGAACCGATCGCGAATGTGATCGACGGAACGGAATGCTTCGCGAAGGCGCTGCGTTTTGTCTTCTGCCAGCAAATTCATCTGCCCTTCGACGTGAGACAGGGTGCCGGCATGGACGCCTAGCAGTCGCACAGGGGTTTTCCCATCCCAGGCTTGCTGGAATAGAGCAATCATAGCGGTCGCCAGTTCGCCGTCCAATTGTGTGCCATGGTCGAGCGTTGTAGCGCGCGTGAGAGTTGTGAAGTCTTGAAAACGGAGTTTCAACTGCACCGTCTTTGAGTAAAGCTTATGCTCGCGAAGGCGTTTGGCCACCATCTCGGAAAGCCGAATCAGCGCAGTGTGGATCTTGTCATATTCAGCAACATCTTCGCGAAAAGTATGTTCGTGACTGATCGACTTCGGATCATCTCGCTCGCCGATCGCTGTGTCAAACCAAGCACCTGCATCTTCTCCGCGAGCTTTCCCTGCAAGCGCCAAACCCCACCTGCCGAAGCGGCTGGCCAGAAATGCCTCCTCAAGTTTCGCCAGGTCACCTACATGCTTTATGCCGAGCTTATGTAGGGACTCCTCGGTCTTCTTTCCAACTCCCGGAATCTTCTTGACCTCCAAGCCGGCCAGAAAAGCAGCTTCCATACCGGGCACGATGTACAGTACGCCGTTGGGCTTGGCCTGGTCCGACGAGACTTTTGCTACCAGGCGTGACGAAGCAAGACCCAAAGAACAGCGCAGGCCGGTCTGAGCTCCAACGGCTTCGTGCAGTTTGTGGGCGGCCAGCAGGGCTGGTCCAAGCAGGCGTTGCGTGCCGGTCAGGTCCAGGTAGGCTTCGTCGATAGAAGCCATCTCCACGGCCGGCGAAAACGTCTGAAGTATCTCGTAAACTTTCCTCGAGTACTCGCGATAGCGTTCGAAGTGACCCGGAACAAAAATAGCTTTCGGACAGAGCCGCGCTGCAACACGCAACGGCATGGCTGAATGAACGCCGAACTTTCGTGCTGCATAGGAGGCAGCTGCGACTACGCCGCGCTCGGTTGCTTTACCGCCCACAACAACTGGCTTGCCCTTCAGCGACGGGTCAAAGAGCTCTTCCACAGAGACGAAAAACGCGTCCATGTCGACGTGGCAGACCAGTCGTTGCATACAAAACTCGCAGATCCTATTTTCGAGTGGCTCCGATAACGCGCGGCAAACCTGCCAGGTCGGAAATCACTTCGGTGTCGGTCCAGTAAGCGGCCAGCATCTGACGTACACCATCAAGGGATCGAT
>CALMAV010000315.1:0-1855 GCA_937859895.1 uncultured Bryobacterales bacterium
CTCTATTTCTCGCGGCCGGAGACTAGCACCACCATGTCGGCCTCAACACCTGAGCCGGTTCTGTGCCTCCGGCTTCCGACGAATACGCACGCCTCTCGTGGTGGGAGCTCTGCGTACCTGGGCAGCAGCTATCAGCATTGCGGGAACAGATGACCGCTTCGGGCTGGCAGCTTGGGCCAGATGGAGCATTTGTGGACCCTTGGGGTATCTGCCTCCGACTGGCTGGCAACGGCTAAACTACAGGCAACTCGCGATAAGTAACGGCATGGATTCCTCGCCTGCTTCTTTCCATTAAGCACGAAGCATAAGTTTGCCTGTTTGTTCCCGTGGAATGCGGAACAAGCAGAGCCTCACGATTCTGAGGACGACTTCTATGTAGAGGAACCCCAGCAGATAAGGGCGTAATAACTGCGCTAGTTCCCGTTCCATTTCGCTCATGGTGTTTCGGCTTAGCCCAGCAGCTACTATGTCCCGGCAGTTACCCGCTGCCGCATATAGCGCGACGCTTGTCTCTGCGTTGCCGAACTTGGTTTTCACAAACGCTGAAGCCAACGCCTCAGCCATTTCGGTGAGCTTTGCTCCACGCACCGCAGTACCAGCTTTGTCATAGTTCAGTTCGAATGATCGAGCTGCTGCCTGAACAGAACGTGCGGCAGCGAGCTCTTGTGTGGGAAATATCGGTAAAGCGTTCCGACCGAGACACCAGCACGCGCCGCCACCCTCTTCGTCGTTATCTTCGCGATACCTTCCTTACGCAAAATCTGAACCGTCGCTTGTAGGATTGCGTTAACGCTGGCGTTGGAGCGCGCCTCTATAGGCGTCTTTCTTGGTCGAAAGCTGCTTCGGCTGTTCTCATGCAATGCGAACCTCAAACCTGAACCTTCGTTCATCTAATCATGGAAAGGTTTAGAGGAGAACTCAAGCTTGCAGGAGAACTCAGGCAGCAGCATAGGCGGTTTCTCGCCCATGCAATCTTCCATACTGGATAGCACTACAACTTCGCTTAAGCGAACGCCCCTTGCAGTTGCCTTGGCATGGCTCCTGCAGCACGTCTCCAATATACTGCTGATCCCGGGCACATCGTCTGCAGAACATTTGCGCAAAAACATCGCATCCGCGTCACTCCTGCTGCCCGACAATACGGTAGCCGACCTCAATGTGATCGGGAAAACAACGAGTTAGACCAGAGATGCTCCGCCACGGAGTTCCGTGGTCGCTTGCATTAGGCGATTGCAGTAGCTCTGGTTCAGCTCGGAAAAAATGCCCTCAGAAGTGTCTTCCGCTGAAGCCGGACTGGGTGGACAAAATAAGACTGAACCGATACCGTGTCACGACGGTTCTCGACAGATCCAAATCGGGCAGCTTGAGAACGGTCTTTGGGCTTCTCTTTCTTGTGCTCTTCGCCAACACGCGGCCTCCTAGCCATGCAAGGATAACGAATGGAAGGTCATCACGTTTAATGCAGCTTCCGAGAACCTAAACTGCAACCCTCGGAAACTGTAGCCGTCTGCCGTTCGTTACCGGTGAAGTCCGTAGCGTGGTGCTGGCTGGCCCGTCTGGGTCGCTTGTAAGAGCGCCGTACCGGCAGCTTCAAAATTTTGTAGAAGAGCGTCATCATGAGCCGCGGGCACAGTAATCAGCTCGCCTTGATCAAGGCCGCTAAGAGCGGCGTCAATGCAATCCTCCGTGCTCATCACCGTCGCTGGATCGAGCGTGGAGAGAGGAACGCCGAAGCTATCCCAGATTTCAGATACTGTCGCCGCCGGAGTGACGAGCTGTACGCGAATGCCTGTACCCGCAAGTTGCTGCTGAAGAACCTGCGTAAAATTCAGGACATAGGCCTTCGTCGGGCCGT
>CALMAV010000315.1:1865-3669 GCA_937859895.1 uncultured Bryobacterales bacterium
GGCACTTGGGGATACGGTGCAAAGCCCACGACCGAGCCAATATTCACGATCGTTCCTGAACCACGTTCCTGGAAACCGGGAAGAACCGCCATTGTGAGCGCCGAAAGTGCGGTGATGTTAAGTGCAACCATATTCGTGAGCGTTTCGGGGGAAGTCTGTGCAAGAGGACCGACGGCGGAAATACCGGCGTTGTTCACCAAGAAAGTGATAGAGCGATCAGCAGCGACCTTCTGAATGGCTTCAGACAGACCAGATTGCTTGGATAAATCGCAGACCAGAACCTCGACACGGATAGGAAATCGTGCTTGCAGATCGACAGCAAGGGCCTGAAGACGGTCAGCCCGGCGCGCAACAACAAGAAGATCGTACCCACGTGCGGCCAGACGGTCCGCGTAGACCTTGCCGATACCAGAAGACGCGCCAGTAACGACGGCTGTGCCGAGTGCGCTGGGGTTTGCGTTATTCATAAAGCTCCTTTAAGACGGTGGACCACGGCGCAATCTGCGACGCTTCTAAATACCTACCGCTCGGTAAAGGATGCTTTCCCATTGCCTGGGGATGCACGAGTTTTACCGATCGGTAGGAAAATGCGACAGATTATCAACTCTGAGCGTCAAACATGATGATGGAAGCCGCAACAACAGGAGTGCCGGAAGTGCCACGAAAACCAGGCCGGCCGCGCGGCTTCGACCGTGACATCGCGCTACACGCAGCGTTGCTTGTTTTCTGGAAACACGGCTTTGACGGCACCTCCTATGCCGATCTCACAGCTGCAACCGGCATGAGCAAACCGACCCTCTATGCGACTTTCGGAGACAAAGTGAACCTGTTTCGTGAGGCTGTGGTGGCGTATTCGGCTCTAACCTCCCAAGCGTACGAAAACGCGTTGAGTCGGCCGACGGCACGGGAAGCTGTGGAAGCCTGCTTGCGATTGGCACGTGGGCTGAATCCGGAACCAGGAGAGCCCATCGTGTGTTTCCTGGTACAGGGTGCGCTGACTGGCAGCGCTGATACACAGGAGCTTCGCAGCGAGTTGACCGCTCTGAGACAGCAAGCAACGGAGCAGCTACGAGCGCGGCTGAAGCGGGCACAGCGGGAGGGCGACTTGCCGAAAACGGTGGACGCAGCCGTCCTGGCCGAGTATTTTGCATCGCTGGCAACCGGGCTGTCGGTACAGGCAGCAGGTGGGGCAACTCCGGCGCATTTAAATCAAATAGTAGAGATGGTCATGGCTCAGTGGCCTTCGGAGCGATAAGCGATCGAGGTCGCCGTCGCTAAGCGCATTCATCAGGAATGATCAAGTTTTGGGGCGTGAGCCGGCAATCAGGATGTCGACGATACGGCGGGCACTCGACTCCCAGCCTGGCAGAGCAGCCGTATGGAAGACACCGATGAGGGCACGGACGAAGTCATTGGGATCGGTATCCGCACGGAGATCGCCGCTGTTGATCGCGCTCTGCACGGAGGCAATGAATGTGCCATGGATGAGACCGCGCGCGCCTTCGATGAGGCGCGTGGAGCCCCCCGCAACTGTGTCCATGGCGGGAAGAATAAGCGTTTTGCTGGCCACGTGGTCTATAAGGAGGAGCATCCAAGCTCGGAGAGCTTCGAGCGGCGGCATCGTGTCCGCGAAGTACTGGCCGGCTGCAGTCAGTTTTTCAACCTCGTTCCGGTAAATAGCTTCGATCAGGGCGTCTCGGGTGGGAAAGTGACGGTAGAGCGTACCTGGGCCGACAGCTGCCTTTCGGGCGATATCGTCGAGCGTAGCTTCGGCTCCATGCTGGCTGAAAACGAGCTTGGCAAC
>CALMAV010000316.1:0-1903 GCA_937859895.1 uncultured Bryobacterales bacterium
GTTATAAAACGGCGAATCAGAGCGGGGCTGACCACTGGCATTGCGGAAGAAGGTGTTAGCCGCCCAGTCGGTCTGCCGCGTATAGCCAAGCAGAGAACCGTGTATGGCATTGCTGCCGGACTTGAGGAATGTATTAAAGACACCGCCGCCGGTTCGACCCATGGTTGCGTCATAAGTGTTTTCCTGCAGCTTCATCTCTTGCGTTCCCTCAATGGAAGGAATAATCACCGCGCGGTTTTCGGAATCAGTAACTGGGACGCCGTCAATCAGATAGTTATTGCCGCGAATCGGTCCGCCTGCAATGGAGATCTGGGAAGAACCGCTTTGATCCTGAAATCGGTTGAATCGGGGATCGCCTACCGGGACAACGTTGGTGGAGAGCTTTGCCAGCAAGAATGGATTGCGCCCAAGGTTCGGTAAGTCCCTCAATTTCTGCGAGTCGATGACTTGCCCGTTTGAAGCGTTTGAGCTCTCGATAACGGGTACCTCCTCTGTCACTTCGACGCTTTGCGAGACGGCTCCCAACTCCATCTGGATATCGGAAGTAAGGACTTCCTGAGTTGCGACCAGCACATCGCGCCGTATGAATTTCTTGAAGCTTGGCATCTCGGCCGAAACTGAGTAAGTAGCCGGGTCCACTGCATTGAAGACATATTCGCCGGCACTGCTGGTAATCGTATTCCTGGATTCGTTTGTGGCCTGGTCTGTCAGCGTGATCTTTACGCCTGCAACTGCCGCACCTTGCGTATCGCTGACGGTACCCCGGATGCCGCCTTGATAAGACTGCGCCCATAATGCCGGCGCAAACAGCGAAAGAAAAATAATGGAACGAAGTTGATTCGATAACACCCCTGATCTCCTAGTTGCAACACACTCCACAGGCTTGACCGTGGATGCAGCATCATCAAGCTGCATTGCCTCAACAAGGAGCAATCGTCAACAAAGGACGAACCTCAACAGGCCAAAGGTTTGCTCTTCAGCAAACGCCTAGAGGTTATCGATTAGCATTAGTCTAACACCGTTGTCCACCTACTTGGCAAAAACAACCGGAAATCTTTCGTAGTACGACTCTGCTGGATGCGCCGGGTTACTAGCGAGTAAGACCGGTGAGCGCCTGTCGAGAGAAGAGAAGCCGGCCTTCACTTAACTCCCGCGAGGTGAGCGCCTTTTTAGTAATACCGTCTTCGTCGTGAACCGAAGACCTGGACAACATATGGTAAAGCTCGTGGGCCATTACGCGGGCAAGTGCAGTGCCGTACTGCTTCTCGTGCTGACGCGAGGCACCCCGGCCCAGTATTCTCTCCAAAGAAGTACGCACACGGTTGCAATCGACGTTTGCAAAAGGAAGCATTTCGCCATTCGCCATAAAAGTCATCGCAAGGGGGCCACGCTCATCGGACATAGCGCCGACGGGCATTGTTGGCTGCATTGTACAGCTTCCCTTCATCTTGAAGATAACGAGGGAGCCCGGCACATCACCCTGTAAAGGACCGGTAAGCACTTGCAGCCGGATAGGTACCGGTGAAAGCGAAACAATGGAGTGCAACTCCGCTCCTAGTGCCGCCTCCGACACTGGTGAGTGTGAGCCTTCGAAATCGAGTAACAACGTGAAGTTCCTGGGTGACTCTGCCCCAGTCGCCCGAGCAAAAGCTCCGGCCATCAATATCCAAAACGCGACATAGCGCATGGTGCCCTCTCAACGCGGAGAACGTGCTGCAGCAAATAGCACTGCCGACCGAATTATACCGCCCATAAATGGCCGCTCATCACTTGGGAACTAGATAAAGTACTGCTGCTTATAGAGATGTTCCGGCAGTTACTTCTTCTCACTCCAGCCACTGTTGTCACGCTTACTCTCAATCAGTGATAATCAAAGCGAAGTATGATTAAGCCGCTCTTTCGT
>CALMAV010000316.1:1913-2578 GCA_937859895.1 uncultured Bryobacterales bacterium
CGTAGTTTGTTTCTGACGTCGCTGCTTCTGGTACCTGCACTAGCCGCGCCCATTGATCAATTAGTCGTATTCGGCGATAGCCTTTCCGATACCGGAAATGCAGCGATGGCTGCAGGTCCAGCGTTCCCTTCTAACTATTGGAATGGACGCCTTACAGATGGGCCAACAACGACACCAGCGACGAACGGGCCTGTTGGAATCTGGGTGGATCAGCTTTCGGGAAAGTTAGGCATCGCCGACCCGCAACCGTTTTTGGCGGGGACTGGCGGAACCAATTACGCTGTGGCAACCGCCAAGACCGGATCAAACGGTCTCGATGGAGTCAGTGACCAGGTTGCACTGTATACGCTCACCCATTCCTCCGGTCTTAGCAGCAATGCACTCTACACGATCTGGGGCGGCGCTAACGATTTGTTCTTCGGTGGCAATTCTCCAGTTCGAGCGGCTGACTCTCTTGCGTCCAACATCAAAACTCTGGCTACAGTGGGCGGCAAGAACTTTCTTTGGGTAGATTTACCCCCGCTCGGTCTGACGCCTCTTGGGTTGGGCAGCGGCCAATCTACTGCTTTGAACGCCGCAGTAGCGCTCTTCAATAATCAATGGCGGACAGACATCGAGATGCTGCATGGTCAGGGCATCAACGTGATTGGCGTTGACGTCTACAG
>CALMAV010000317.1:0-3035 GCA_937859895.1 uncultured Bryobacterales bacterium
CGCGACTAAGGCCGGCAGCGTCTTTCGGCCCTGATCAATGAGGAACGACATCACTGTGGCCACCTCGGCACGGTACTCCGGGACCGTGACTGCACCTTGACACGGCCGCAGACACTGCTTGATCTCTCCGTAAATACACCCAGGGTGATCGGGCGAGGGCTGCAGAGCCTCCACGCAGCGCCGCAATGAAAATGCACTTTGCAGGCGCTCCTCAAACAGCTGCGCCGCTTCCTTATTCGGAAACGGACCGATGATGGGATTGGACCCGCTGGGCAGTCGATTGCTGATAACCAACCTTGGAAAGGGATCTTGCGCCAGCAGAGCGACAAACCACGGCAATCGAAGATGAAGCCGTTGGGCATAAGTACGGGGAAAGCAGTCTCGCGCTAGATCGTACAGTAGTAGCGACATCTGCAGCTTGCTCCTCGTATGCCAGCAGTGGATCATCACATCCGTTGTCCCCTGCGGCACTGCCTTCGCAATTCGCGCCGCCCGTCGTCCCAAGTTGCCGGTCGCACTCAGATGAGTCACTTGCCCCTGCACTTCTAATGCAAAGACACCCGGCTTCCCCAACAGCTCTTCGCATGAGGGAACCGGCTCTGTGGCACCGACGTGTACGGTCAAAAACGGAAGGACTTTCATGCCGAAACAATCGAACCTACTGGATTGTACTGCCCTGCTTTCCGTTCGCTTCTGCCTTCCGACAAACGGTAAAGACTCTGTTTTGCTTGACAGCACAGCGTCGCAGTCTAGAATGGTGTTAATTTCGCTATGCAGGGTTGTCAGCACGAGCGAACCGAATTTTTGTACCGTCGCGACGGCATTGACTACATTCGCTGCGTGGAGTGTGGTCAAGTGTTTGAGTCAGAGGATCTCGATTCGGTTCCGGTTTATGAGGAAGAGGAAGAAGAGAAGCCGAGAAAGAGGCGTTGATCTCTCTCGCCCTCTTCACAAGTTCACTTGCTCCATGCTGGGACAAGCTTTGGTAAACCACAGGATGCAGACTCCCGGTCGATCTCATCCCGTGAGTTCGCTCCAACTTACAGAGGATCTCTGGCCGGGAGAGAATCGTGCTTAAGGGCCCGTTGCGCATAGTGGCAATCGGTGGCGGAACCGGTTTGTCCACGCTTCTGTCAGGGCTGAAGCACTATGCTCGGGGAGCACACAAGCGTCCGGAACCGGGCAAGACGCTTGTTGAAATCACAGCCGTCGTGACGGTCACAGATGACGGCGGCAGTTCGGGCCGTTTGCGCCGCGACTTCGAGATTCTGCCTCCGGGGGACATTCGCAACTGCATGGCCGCTCTTTCCGAAGACGCCGATCTGCTCTCGCAGCTGTTTCAATATCGCTTCGAGACTGGGCGGGGGCTCAAGGGGCATAGCTTCGGCAATCTATTCCTTACAGCCCTCCACCAGATTACCGGCGACTTCGCTCATGCCGTCAAGCTATCTTCAGAAATCCTCGCCATCCGCGGCCGCATCTTTCCGGCTACTTCTTCCGACGTGCGATTGCGGGCCACTCTCGAGAACGAGACAACTGTCCTTGGTGAAACGAAGATCAGCAAGAGCCGCCAATCGATTCGTTCCATTCAACTGGTCCCGGATAACTGCGACCCTCTACCGGAGACACTGCGCGCCATCAGGCGAGCCGACTTGATCACGCTTGGCCCAGGGTCCCTCTATACCAGTGTCATCCCCAATCTGCTGGTGGCCGGCATCCCAGAAGCAATCGAGAAGTCAACTGCTTTGAAAGCCTATTTCGTGAACTTGATGTGGCAGCCGGGCGAGACGATCAACTTCTCTGCCTCCCGCCATGTGAGTGCTTTGCAGCAACACGCTGGGCGCAAGCTGATTGATTGCGTGGTCCTGAATGACACTCCGATTCCTGCGGCACTGGAGAAACGTTATGCCCGTGCTCATGTCAGACCTGTTATGAACGACTTCGACGAGCTTGGGGCCTTGGGAGTCAAAGTGGTAACCGCAAACCTCATGAGCGACACCAGTACCGAAAGCCGGCGCATTCGGCACAATCCGGCGGCTCTAGCCGAGGTTGTTCTCGATCTGGCTGGCCGCTCACGCGCATACCAGAACAAGCGCAGAGCACTTGGATTAAAGAAAAAACAAATTACATGACCCAAAACGTTACAGCCGTGATCCTGGCCGCTGGGCTCGGGACGCGGATGCGATCCAGCAAAGCCAAGGTGCTGCACCAGGCTGGGGGCGATACACTGCTCAATCATGTCATCCGGGCGGCTCTGCAGGTCACTACAGCCGACCGGGTTATCGCTGTCGTGGGACACCAGGCCGAGCAGGTTCGGCAAAGCGTCACGACGCTGGGCATCCATTTTGCCACCCAAGCCGAGCAGCGTGGCACCGGCCATGCTGTTCTTTGCGCACGGGAAGAAGCAGGGGCAGACCATGGACTGCTGCTGATCCTAAACGGCGATGGACCATTGTTGAAAGGCGGAACGCTGCAGGCGCTAGTTGCTCGCAGCAGTGCAACTTCCGGCGGCAGCATCGTTACTACACACGCTTCTGACCCGACCGGTTACGGCCGCATTGTGCGCGATACGGATGGGAACATTGGAGCAATCGCCGAGCAGAAGGTCGCCACCCCGGAACAGCAAACCATTACGGAGATCAACCCGGGTGTCTACTGCTTTAACGCCTCGCCGTTCTGGCAGTACATCGACGAAGTCAGGCCTGACAATCCGGCTAACGAGTACTACCTCACCGACATGATTGAGATTTTGCGGAAGCACGGGCATCCAATCTCGCCGCTGCTGACTCATGATGAGACTGAACTACTGGGAATCAATACGCGGGTTGAGCTTTCCATTGCAGATCGCATCTTGCGGAACCGGAAAGCAACAGAGCTCATGCTGGCGGGCGTGACGATGCAGAAGCCTGAGACCATCAACATCGACGTTGACGTGCAGGTTGGACAAGATACCGTGCTGGAGCCGAATGTGCAACTGCTTGGGCGAACGCGCATCGGGTCAAATTGCACCATCGGAACCGGCTCGGTTCTGCGAG
>CALMAV010000317.1:3045-3532 GCA_937859895.1 uncultured Bryobacterales bacterium
CGTATGTTGTTGCCGATGCTTCACGCATCGAGCGAGGCGCGTCGGTGGGGCCGTTCTCACGATTGCGGCTCGGCGCCGAAGCGGCCGAGGACTCCCACATTGGCAATTTTGTCGAACTGAAAAAGACCCGGCTCGGTCAGGGCGCGAAGGCCAGTCATTTAGCTTATCTTGGCGACTCGACCATCGGTGCGAAAGCCAACATCGGAGCCGGCACCATCACCTGCAACTACGACGGTCAAAGCAAGCACCAGACCACCATCGGCGAGGGAGCGTTCATAGGTAGCAACAGTACACTGGTCGCGCCACTGACGGTGGGGGACGGCGCTTTTACAGCAGCCGGGTCCACAATCACCAAAGACGTTGCCCCAGACGCTCTAGCGATTGGCCGAGCCCTGCAAGTAGACAAAGAAGGCTGGGCCAAGAAGCGGCGTGCTGCCCGGCAAAAACAGCCCTAGACTCGTATCCGTGTCATCGAGACCCCAGATGC
>CALMAV010000317.1:3542-3852 GCA_937859895.1 uncultured Bryobacterales bacterium
GTGAGCATGCCGCAAACGCGAGTGTCCGAAACGCCGCTCACCCGGGAGCAAGCAATTGAACGGCTAGTTGCCTGTGAGCCGGATATCCGTGCATTAGGCGTACAGCGGCTCGCACTGTTCGGTTCCGTTGCGCGCGGCCAAGCCCGTCTGGACAGTGATGTGGACCTCTTGGTGCAGTTCCTTCCCGGTGCAAAGACATACGACCGCTTCTTGGCTTTGTCGGAGTTGCTCGAAGCACGTCTCGGTCGTAGAGTCGAGCTCGTGACAGTTGAAGCACTGTCTCCGTTCTTGGGGCCGCGCATTCTAGCGG
>CALMAV010000318.1:0-3330 GCA_937859895.1 uncultured Bryobacterales bacterium
GAGAAGTGCCACTACCTAGTGAAAGCCGCAAAGGAAGAAGGCGGGCCGGATAACGTGACGGTGGTTCTGATCCAAGCGGCCTGATCTTTCGCTGCGGCCCAGCTTGAGTGCCGCATGCAATTTTCCTTCAACGCAAATATCTCTCTGGTTCTGATGCCGCTGCTGGTTGCTATGCCAGTCTGGGCACAGTCGGATCCGGCTACACCTATTCAGTCAGCTGCTGTTTTGCAACTCAAGGTAGCTGACAGCGACGGCGCGCAAGTTCCGGTCAACTCGCAAGGCGGGAAAGGCTACCTGGTTCTGGTTACCGATGCTTATGGAGTGCCTACACCAGATGCGGCCGTTGCCCTACGGTTACCAGATAGCGGACCCACAGGTGTGTTCCCTGACGGGTCCCATGCTGCGGTTGCCTATACCGATACTTCAGGCCGTGCGCACTTCACCGGTATTCGCTGGAGTAGCGCCCCCGGTTCCATGCCTCTGCGACTGACTGCCACAAAGGGCAGTGCCCATGCCGGCCTGCTGATTGAGCAGTTGCTGGTGTCAGGCACGGCTACGGCTGACGTGCCTGCGCCCCGCATTCAAGCAGCGCCCGCTCGACTCAATCCCTTGCCTTCGGCCACAGCGGCAGCGCAAGACCCGGTTGAGCTCCAAAGCACTCCACTTCAAAGCACTTCACTTCAGACCATTCCGGCTTCGGTCGAAGGGGCGCCTGCGGTCCGTTCGGCGATTCAAGCGGCGTCAGTCGCACCAGGAGTGTCAGTGATCAACAGTGGTAAATCAGCCGCGATGCTGAGTGCGGCTAATCCTTCAGTCGCGGTTACAAACGACGGCTTCGGCCCGGCTTACCACGGCAGCAAGAAGAAGTGGATCATTCTGGGCGTAGCGGTGGCCGCTGCGGCTGGTGCGGCCTTTGCTGTCTCCAGTATGAGCAAAGCAGGCTCTAGCACAGCGTCCTCCTCGTCGATAAGTATTGGTGCGCCCACGGTCAGCGTCGGTCATCCTTAACCGGCCGAATAGTTCGCAGTTGAAGCAGATGCCATGAAGATTTGCCGCTTCCTCGTTTTGTTTGCCTCCCTGTGCTTGAGCCTGAGGCTACCCGCTTGGAGCCAGGTGACAGCTCCTCGACTCGGTCTGGTGCGTTATGGGGATGGTGGCGTTTATCCGATCTACGGCGTAGCTGGCAACTATGTGGTTGGTCCGCGATTTTTGGATTCAGTGGACAGGCTCAGCTTCTCTCAAAGCGGAGGGCTACTAGTTCGGCAAGGCGCGCTGCTGTTGATTGATTCCAATCTTCAGACAGTTGCCTCCTTTGACACAGGTGGAGATACGCCTACCGTGGCCGTCGGAAAAGATTTGGGGAGCGCCATTGCCTGGCTGCCTGCCCGGCACTTGTTGGTGTATTCGAACGGAACGGCTTTGCGATCAGTCACCGTTGCAGACAGCACCTGGAACGGGCAAGTAATCGACCTTGAGAAGAGCAGCTTAGACAGCGCTTCCCTGCTCCTGCTGAACAGCGAAATGGGTTCGGTGGAGGAAGCACGACTTTCGCTAACTAGTGGAGCGGTGTTATCCATTAGCAGTCTTGCCGGAGCAGCCGGGCGTGTGTTTCGGCAGGGAGACACGCTCTTCTGTCTGAATTTGGAAAAGCTCAATGTCACTTCGATGGGTACGGGCGCGATTCGATCAATACCGATCCGCGTACAAGATTTGACCTTCGAGCGGGTTTCGAGCAACGCCATTCATCTACACTCGCCCAGTTCGGGCCGTGACTGGCTCCTGCACACCAGTGGGGAAAAAGCGGGTGATGGACCATGGCTGTACGAACTGCCCCCACCGCCCTCCGGAGCCGCACAATGAAGCTGATTCTGCTTACCTTGGCGGTGGCTGCCGGACTTGGGGCACAAAATCTGAGCTTCTACCTGGATACTTCGAACGGCGGGTTGCCGCCGAGCCAGTTAACGCCATTGCCTGCCAACTATGCTTTTCCTGATACGGCTATAGGCAGCGCGACGGCTACAACCATTCGCGTGGTCAACAACGGAACATCTCCAGAGCGGTTGACCTTTTTCTACGTTGGTTCCGACGCCGGATCAACGGCGGCTACTCCCAATTTCAATGTTACTGGTTATGACCTCGGCACGATTCTAGCGCCGGGCGCTTCCAAGTGGTTCCAGATCAACTTTACGCCGCGCGCGGTAGGCCCTAGTGCCGGATATTTGCAGGCCAGCGATGCCGGTTTGCCCATCAGCGTAGCTACGCTTACCGGAAATGGGACGGCGGCTCAGCTCACTCTTTCGTGCCAAAGCAGTGCTGCCGCACAGTGTAGTGGCTCGACTCTGCAGCCGAGCAGTACCGCGGCCATCAACTTCGGCAACGTGCTAACTACTGCTACGGTAGCTATCCCTTTCACTCTCACCAACTCAGGAAGCAGCTCCGTTAACCCGCAAAGCCTGATCTCAATTCAAACTGCCACTAACAACCCGAACACACCGTTCAAGCTGAGTCAACTGCCGGACACTCTCGGAGCTAATTCTTTGACCACTTTCACCGTAACGTTCGCTCCTGGAAGCACGCAAACCTTTCTGACGAACCTAGTGGTCGGCTCCAGCACTTTTGCTATTCAAGGTACCGGGACGGCCAGCGTGCTCGGAGACGCCAGTTCACTTGCAATCACATATACCGATTCCACGGGTGTGCGATTGATAGCGCAGCCTGGAACGCCCTTAAGCTTTGGCCGGATTGTAAACGGCGCAACGACCGGCTCAAACACGCTCCGTTTTGTGGTGAGTAATCCGGCGACGACCATCTCCCCTGTAACGGTGCCGGCCATCGCGGTCACCGGAAGTGGATTTGCGATCGCAGGTGCGCCGCCACTCCCGGCCAGCATCGCGCCAGGGAGCAGCATTGGATTCAATCTTGTCTTCACGCCGACCCAGACCGGCACGTTCTCCGGAACATTGTCAATTGGAGCACGACAATTTATTGTTACTGCGCAGGCTGTTACTTCACCGGTACCGGATGCCAGCTTCTCCTTAGACGTGCAGCCTCTGGTAAGTGGAAAGCAGGTCCACTTAAGCGTGAAGCTCGCGACACCTTCGCCAATTGCGGCAATCGGAACGCTCACCATGGCGTTCATCCCGGCCATATCCGGCATCGCCGATGACCCTGCCATCAAGTTCATGGCGACCAACGGACGGCAGCTACAGGTGAACATAGCCAGCGGTGGTCAGACGGCTACTTACAACGGCGACGCGGCTTTCACCTTTCAAAGCGGAACCACGGCCGGCACGCTTTCGTTAACTTTGGAATTGGCAAACAAAGCGCCGT
>CALMAV010000318.1:3340-4700 GCA_937859895.1 uncultured Bryobacterales bacterium
GTGCAGATTACAAACAGTACCGCCGTGCGACAAGCACCGAACCTGGTAGTTACGCTGACCGGCTATGACAACACCTTTAGCGCGGGGCAGTTGCAATTCAACTTTCTGGACGCGAATGGCAAGGTAATGACAGCAAAGCCGGTCTCTATCGATGCAAGCGCTCCGTTTCACACTTACTTCTTCGGGACTGAGAGTGTGGGTGGCGCATTCTCTATGCAAGCCACCTTTCCGGTAGTTGGCGATATTACAAAGATTGCCAGCGTTGCGGTCGTACTAAACAATTCGGCCGGTGCTACCAACGCCAGTCAAACCTTTCCTTAGCTTCCGCAATGCTGCGGTAGCTTGAGGGATGAGTTATCCGGTGGCCCTTACCATTGCCGGCTCAGACCCGAGCGGCGGGGCCGGTATTCAGGCCGACCTGAAGACCTTTCATCAGTTCGGAGTCTATGGCGAAGCTGTCATAACATTGCTAACTGTCCAGAACACTTGTGGCGTGTCGAGGGTTGAGGTAATGCGGCCGGACCTTATCCGAGAACAAATAGAGGCCGTGCTGATTGATATCCCTCCCGGGGCTGCAAAGACCGGCGCTCTCGGAAATAGAGAGGTTATTGAAGCTGTTGGCCAGCTTGCCAGCACCTTTCGTTTTCCCCTGGTGGTGGATCCGGTAATGATCAGTAAACATGGAGCTCGCTTGATGGCGGAAGACGCCGAAAGTGCGTTGGTTCGATGCTTATTACCCTACGCCGCAGTTGTGACTCCGAACATTCCTGAAGCCGAGCGGTTGACCGGCATGGCTATCACGACGGTTGAAGATATGGAAGATGCAGCTCGCAGCTTACGTGGGAAAGGGTGTCGCGCAGTGCTGGTTAAGGGCGGACATAGAGCAGGCGAACCGGTGGATGCGTTGAGTTTCGAAGGGGAGATGGTTCGACTACCCGGCCAGCGGGTGGATTCGAAACATACGCATGGAACCGGTTGTACCTATGCTGCGGCAATTGCGGCAAATCTTGCCTGCGGCTACTCCGTTGTGGAATCAGTGCAGCGGGGAAAACACTTCATTCAGTTAGCAATTGAAACTGCGCCGAAGCTTGGCGCGGGATACGGTCCAGTCAACCACTTTGCAAAAGTAAATAGTTAACTGCTAAAAATTGTCTGTGAAAAAGAAAAGCCCTGCAGACTATGCAGGGCTTTTCTGTCGACATTGGATCTTAATAAGACTAACGAGAACGACGGGTCCAACGCTTGAATCCCGCGGCTGCTAGAAGGCCTGCACCAAACAGAGAGTAGGTGGCTGGCTCAGGAGTAGCGGCGGTGACGGGAGGTGTAGGCGGTGCGGGCGATACCGGAACAACCTGGGAGT
>CALMAV010000318.1:4710-6065 GCA_937859895.1 uncultured Bryobacterales bacterium
GTTGCTACCGATGCTGAAATCATCGAAACCAAACACATCCTGATCAGACCTGTCCTGGAATTGAATGTTGGTGTAGCTGTTGTTCTTGTCGTAAAAGCCAAAGTACAAGGCGGAACCGGTAGTAGAGCCGTTATCGCCGCTCGTGTTCGGAACAGTGATGGTAGACATGTTGCCGTTAACATCAGTCAATGTCAGGATTGCCTGGCCCCCGAAGTCTCCGATGTCAGTGCCAAAGAATCCGAAAGCCGCAATTGGGCTAGAGAAGGCGAGGTTGAAGCCAGCACCGGCCGAGGTCTCGAGAAACTGAGTGCCAGAGATGGGGAAGCGGCCACCGCTATCATTGCCACTAACAATTACACCGTCTCCAGAGAGTGTTGCTGTGCCTGCGCCGGGGAAGCTGACGGTAATCGGCACGGTGGTGTTGGTTGCGAAACTTTCAAATGTTTCAGTTCCGACGCCGTTCAAATTGCTAAAGAATTGGTCGCGAGCGGCATTCGACTGGGTTGGTGTCGCCGTTGTGGGGTCACCAGCAAAGCTCAAATCCTCGCCGAAAAAGTTAACGGGGGCTGCAGATAGCTGGGTGGCGGCTGCTGCAAACGCTGCAAGTGGGAGCAAACTTTTAAAAGTAAGCAATATAAGTTCCTTATTTGTTATTAACCTAACTAAGTGCGGTGCGATGAGCACTAAGCAAGCTCAGGTAAGCCTTAGCAAATAGTAAAACTTTTTTCACACTTTATGAAGAAAGGGCGGGTACCGAAGGAACTGGTACGACTTAGCGACCAGAGAGCTTCTAAGCAAACCATTACAGCAGTTGGCTGTTCGACCAAGGCCCTAGTCATCTGTACGGAAAGGAAGTTCCATCTGTATATTTTCACTTACACTTACAGATTCGAAAGTTAGTAATTTTAGCTAAATTGCCGAACCCACGACAGACTATTCAGGCGATAGGTCATCTAATTCCACAGTGGTGCCTTCCTTACATTCCTAGTTTGAATAGTTGTGAACTAAAGTTTTCGGGAGTCACTTCAGTCGAATCTGCAATTAGTATTTAGGAACTGACGAGTCGACTTTGTCGCTCCAAGCCGTAATTCCACCAGTCATATTGCGCACCTTCCTGAAGCCGCTTTGCTTCAGGAAGTCAACAGCTTGCTGGCTGCGGCCCCCAAGCTTGCAGTGCATGACAATCTCGGAACCTCGATCCAACTCATTCATCCGCTTGGGCAGCTCTCCTAATGGGATCAGCCTGGCTCCCGGAATGCGTGCAATCTGGTACTCATGAGGCTCACGCACATCGATTAACTCGAAATCGTCGCCGCGATCCAGCTTGGTCTTCACTTCCGTTGCGTCAATAGCAT
>CALMAV010000318.1:6075-9671 GCA_937859895.1 uncultured Bryobacterales bacterium
GCATTGAGCTGCTTGGTTGGGGGGTCATTCCACAAAACTCCTGATAGTCAATTAATTTCGTTACTGTTGGATGGTCGCCGCAAACCGGGCAGTTCCGGTCTTTCCGTAGCTTCAGCTCACGGAACTTCATCCCCAGCGCATCATACAGCAGGAGCCGATTCTTCAGAGTCTCGCCGATACCAAGAATCAGCTTCACTGCCTCGGTTGCCTGCACGACTCCGATCAGACCAGGGAGAATCCCGAGCACTCCCCCTTCGGCGCAGCTTGGCACTAAGCCCGGAGGCGGCGGTTCGGGGTATAAGCATCGATAGCAGGGCCCGTCTTCATAAGCGAACACGGTGGCCTGACCTTCAAAGCGAAAAATAGAGCCGTACACATTGGGCTTGCCCGACAGAACACAAGCGTCGTTAACCAGGTAGCGAGTCGGGAAATTATCGGTCCCATCCACAACCAGGTCGTAATCTTTGATGATGCCTAGTGCGTTGTCACTGGTGAGCGCGACTTCGAATTTATCCACCGTAACGTTCGGGTTGATGTCGAGCATTCGGTCTGCTGCCGAATCGAGTTTCTTCCGACCCAGGTCACTGGTGCCGTGGATGACCTGGCGCTGCAGATTGGAAACATCCACCGTATCGAAATCCACAATGCCAATGCGTCCAATGCCGGCAGCAGCGAGATATAAGCCTAATGGAGCCCCGAGTCCGCCAGCTCCCACCATCAGAACCTTAGCCGCTTTCAACTTTCGCTGCCCCTCTACGCCGACTTCAGGCAGGATCAAATGACGGCTGTAGCGCGCTATCTCGTCGTTAGATAGAACAGTCTCCGGTTGTGCCAAGCCAGTCGCTGCACCACCTGCAATGCTCGGAATGATAGAGATCGTCTCGTCGCCTTGCAACCGTGTATCCTCTTTGTCCAGATAACGGATGTCTTCGTCGTTGACATAAACATTGACAAAGCTGCGCAGCTTACCGGAATCATTAAACAGGTTTTTCTTCAAATTGGGATAGCGCTGTGTCAGGTGCACCAGCACCTCGCCCACCGTCACACCCGTCACTTCCACTGCGTCACTGGTTTCAGTAAATTGGCGCAGGGCCGTTGGTATTAGAATTTTGGACAAATCAGTTCTTCTTTCTCCGCCCTTGTTTGGTCGAGGTCGGGAACAAAGCTATTGGCATGGTGCACTGTACCGTTTTGCACCGAAAGCACTACAAAGGAGTACCAGGGACACGAGTTCTGAAGATCAGTCTGGGAGAAGTAGGCATCGCAATCGGGGTGCGAGTGAAAGATGCCTACCAATTCACGATCTTGCGAACGTGCCAGCTGATCCGCTGCCAGTAAGTCTTCGGGCCGAACCTCATATCGGTCGCCTTGTTCCCCAGCCCAGGAATTAGGAAGAGGTAAAGCTTCGGTCACGCAACGGCGGTCTGGCATTGTTCGCCCGAGCATTGCGCCACAGCACTCATTTGGGTACGTACGCTCCGCATGCAGCACCATGGCCGCCCACGCTTTTTCCTCGATCTGAATCATTGTGGGCCGCTCATCTGGTCAGGCTTATTATCTCTAGTCCAGAAGCGTGAGATAGGTTTGTTGGTTTGCTGAATTTCCGTATGGATCCCGCTGGAGTACTGCTGATGATTAGCAGCGTCGAGTTGATGACGTTAACGGTAAGCACTTCCGAACCCTCTCGTATATCTGTTAGTACCGGCCCTGCGACCGCGATTGCTTTGAGATCCTACTACGGACGCAACGAGACTACTTCGATTTTCTCCAACATGCGAACTGATCGCGCCGGCTTTCTGTCGTGCGGTACCAGGATTCGAAAAGGCCCTTGCTGCTCTGGAAGTACGTTGCCGTTCACTCGATCAGCAACAAGCAGTTCGTCGTCAGTGAAAGAGGGATCCATTTCGGTCAGCGTGAAGACTGCCTGGTAGCCATCTCGTGCCGAAGCAAGAACATAGCTGGCCAGGGCGCGACCATGCAGTTGGTTGCCGGTTGGTGCGCCGGCGCGGACAAGAAGATCATGCAGAGAGATGCCCGTGTATGCGGCCTCTGCCCCATGCTCTTTGAGCTTGACGCTGTGCTGGGGCATTTTGCCTAGCTCATCCTCTGTTAAAACAAGCGGCGGTCGTCCTGGAATCGTGATGGTCAGGGTTGGTGCCGTCATTGCGCTTACTGCTGCCGGAGAAGAACTGGATTGTGCGATGGCCCCATTCGCACAGGCGAGTCCTACGCAGAAGAGTACGGTTTGGCTGAGGTTCCGCATGCCTCATTATGAAACGGTATGACTCCAGAGCAAGTGGACCTCACCGAAAAGTTCAGTAAGTTCGATGACTTATGGCGCCCTAAGATCGTGGCCCAGTTAAACGGGCAGGAACTAAAAATTGTGAAGTGTCAGGGCGTGTTTCCGTGGCATTCTCATAACGAAGTGGATGAACTGTTTCTGGTGTGGCGGGGCAGCTTTCGAGTGGAATTTTGCGATCGAGTCGTAGAACTGCGACCCGGGCAAGCGCTGGTTGTGCCACGCGGTGTTGAACATCGGACGATTGCCGACGAAGAGGCAGAGGTGATCATCTTTGAGCCGGCAGGGGTTCGCAACACAGGCGCAGTAGAGAGCCAGGAGTTCACCGCGCCGGGCGGTGTTCGACTGTAAGCGATAGCCATCACGCGGCTAGCCTTCGAAGTCGTTTCTATAATTGAATCGCAGGTGAAGGCGTGATTCAATTTATTTACGACTCGGATACTCCGCTGTTTCGTGACGCAATGGCATTCGCGCAAAGGCAGGTGAAGCGATTGATTGATGCTCATCCTGACTTCTATCCGATGTACAGCGTGGCCGGGAAGTGGAAGCATGAGGGTCCAGCCTGGACGCATTGGTGTGACGGCTTTCTGCCCGGTATGATGTGGATCTTTGCCAAGCAGCTAGGGCCGGACACGGCCGCGGGCAAGTCTTGGGTGGAGAAAGCCATTCAGTACAGCAAGCGGCTGGAGGATCGGAAAGACGACAGCGATGTGCATGATCTGGGCTTCATCTTTCTGTCCGCTTATCACCGCTGGTATCAAATCACACGCGACCCTGAAGTGCGGGAGGTGGTTCTGCAGGCCGGGCGGACTCTGGCCAAACGCTTCAACGAGGACGGGCAGTATCTACGGTCCTTTGTTGCGGAGGATTCACTATTCATCGACATCATGATGAACGTCGGCATTGTTTTCTACACTGCACGGGAGACAGGGGATAAGCGCCTGCGCGACATTGCGGTTCGCCACAGCATAACTACAAGGCGTTGTTTAGTCCGGGCGGATGGCTCCACCGCACACGAGGGCCTGTTCGATTTGGAGACTGGTGAATTCGTTCGGCAGACGACGCAGCAGGGTTACCGCGGAGATTCCTGCTGGTCACGCGGCCTTAGCTGGGCCTTGTATGGCTTTTCAAACGCCTACGAGTATAGCCGCGATCCGCGCTTTCTCCTGACTGCCGAATCCTGCGCCGATTTCTACATCACACATTCACCCAGCGATGGCATTCCGCCTTGGGATTACAATGCGCCGCCCGAAAATCGCTCAGTAGTGGATACCTCCGCCGGCGCAATTGCGGCGGC
>CALMAV010000318.1:9681-10252 GCA_937859895.1 uncultured Bryobacterales bacterium
AAGGGCATTTTTACTGGTCAACGGCCATCCATATTCTTCGTAATCTCTGCAGTTTGTATCTGGCTGACGGCGATCCCTTGTGGGAAGGCGTTCTGAAAGGGGGCGTCTATCACATCCATAAAGGGTTGGGGGTAGATGAGTCGGTTATCTGGGGTGACTACTTTTTCATAGAAGCACTGGATGAAGCGCTGCGGACGATCCACAAGCCTAACCTCACCCTGCATCAGTAAAGACCCAGGTAAATGGAATCGCTAGCCAGCGAACTGGCGACTGCGTCCAAATCCCATTTGAAGTTCACGATACATTCGGTCCGAAACCAATGCCAGTCCGTTTCAATCCAACAGGCAATATGGGTTTATTTACATCGAACGACGTTAAGAATCTTAAACAGCTCTATGCCCAGCAGATAGAGTATCTACTCTCAACTGAGAAGCAGATTGTCAAAGGTTTGGAAGCTATGATCGGCCACGCCACTGATACGCAGCTGAAACAGGCATTCCAATCTCACCTGCAGGAAACCAAAGTTCAGGCTACTCGCCTGGAACAAATTATTCCTGATGTGAACGACGGC